>JANOCF010000045.1:0-2804 GCA_031412055.1 Holophagales bacterium
CACCTACGACTGCGGCGTCGGCGGCTTCGCGGCGCGCGACGGCGACATCAACGAGAACGGCTCCGGCGACATCATCCAGACCTACATGTACAAGAGCCTCGGCACCTGGCGGATTCGGGCGGACTTCCATTCGCACAACAACGGCGAAGAATGGGACGTGGACGCGTTCTGCGTGCAGAAGTGGGCTCCGGTCGTGCGCTACGAGTTCCGCAACATCGGGAACAACGTCAACTACAACACGTTCATCAACGCCAGCACGTATGAGTGCGGCGTCGCGGGGTTCGCGGCGCGCGACGGCGACATCAACGAGAGCAGCTCCGGCGACATCATCCAGTCCTACCTCTACAAGAGCGGCGGCTACTGGATCTTCCGGGGCGACTTCCGCGCCCACAACGACCAGGAGAGCTGGGACCTCGACGTGCTCTGTATGCAGCGCTGACGAAGTGCGATGAAGTGGCTCTGATTTCCTGTCCGGCCGGGCTTCGCGCCCGGCCGGTTTTTTGTGATGGGGAACGCTTCCCCAACGTGTACCGGAGACGGCACCGCCGGCGGCGGAGCCCGAACGCGAGGGGGAGACGTTCCCCGGGCGCGGACGGCATCCGTTCGCGTTGGGGAGACGTTCCCCATCGAGACGCGGACACGCGGCGCCCGCGCGGAGGGGGTGTCGCCGTTGGGGAACGGCTCCCCAACGTTATGAAAGGCTGCCCCTGTCATGAAATGGTCAGGACCTGCCATCCGTCCAGGAGGGGGACCGTCGCGCACGCGGGGCCGCCATCCCTGCCCGTGCCCGCGATGCGCGCTTCCAGCACGGCCTCCGGGTTCGAGAGTGCCTGCTCGATCAGATCCCAGGTGATGCCCGCCAGCGGCACCTTGGCCCGCCTCGTCCAACAGGAGCCGGCCTGTCCCGCGCTCGTTCCCGAGTTGATGTAAAGAAAACGGCTGGCAGGTGGGCCCTGTGCAAAGGGGCCGCGGAAGTTGGGCGCGCCGGTCTTCGGGTCGCGGACGACGCGAAGAGGGATCTCGAACGAAAGCTGCTCGCCCGAAGCCCGCGAGGGCGGAACGAGAGCATCCTTTCCTCGCTGTGCGCAGAACGTGACGCCTCGCGGAGGACCGACGACCGTGATGAGAAGGGAGAGCTGGTTTTCCAAGGTTGAAGCTCCTCAGCGTCTATCGTTCGTCTGGCTGGTTCGTTTCCTCGGTCGGACCTGGCGCGCCCGCTTGTGTAGAATGAGGCCTGATGAGCGTGCTCAAGATCGAGATCGAGCTTCCGCGGGACCTGCTCGCGGCCCTGAACATCCCCGAGTCCGACCTCGGGCGCCGGGCCAAGGAGTGGGTAGTCCTTGAGCTGTTCCAGGAGGGGGAGATCTCCGCGGGCAAAGCAGCGGAGATCCTCGGGACTCCAAAGGTCCGCTTCCTCGATCTGCTGGACCGGAGGAAGATCCCGTACCTCGACGCCGGCCCGCAGGAACTGGCTGCTGAGCTTGCTGCGGCCGAAGCTGCCATGAAGCCGCCCCAGGGCTGACGTGCTGGTTGTCGTCAACTCCGGCCCGTTGATCTCGCTGTCGCGGATCGGTCGGCTCGACCTTCTCCCCGAGCTGTTCGGCAGGATCGTCGTTCCAGCAGCCGTCTACCACGAAGTGACGCAAGATCTGAGCCTTCCCGGAGCGCTCGCCATTCAGGAAGCAGATTGGCTGGAGGTCAGCCAGGTTGCCGATCGCTCAGCCGTCGAGCGCCTATCCTACTGGCTGGATCCCGGAGAGAGCGAGGTCCTCGTCCTGGCCCAAGAGCTCGGCGCTACGGCAGTAATCGATGAGCGGCGGGGGCGAAACATTGCGGTGGCCCTCGAAATCCAGCAAACCGGCACCGTCGGAGTTCTGCTGGCCGCTAAACGAGCAGGCTCGGTGCCCGGCATCACCCCGCTCCTGGATCAACTTGTCGCGAACGGGGTCCGTCTCTCCACCCGCCTTTACGAAGAGGCCCGCCGCTTGGCGGGCGAGGGCTAGTCCATTCAGATCCACCGCCGGACCTGCGTCTGGTACAGCCGGTAATCCTCACCGAACTTCGCGTCCAGGTAGCGCTCCTCGCGGCGAATGACCAAGCGCCCCACCAGCATCACGACCGCCGGGGTCAGCACGAGAGCCCAGAAGACGTCGAAGAGCAGCGCGGCGCCAAGGTAGAGCAGCAGCATTCCCAGGTACATCGGATTGCGGGTCCATCGATACGGTCCCGAGAAGACGAGAGCCGTCGTCGGCCTCATCGGAAGGGGGCTCGTCCGCGCGCGGAAGAAGAGCCAGAGACTCCAGAAGACCAGCCCGAACCCCGGCAGGAGCAGGACGGCGGCGACCAGCCGGGAGAAAGTCCGCGGCAGGGGATTCACGGGGACGAGTTGGTCCAGGAGAAGCCCGAGCAGGAACAGGGCGACATAGATGAACGGGGGAGGGAAGTGGATTCCGGGGCTCCGCGGGGAGCCGGTCTTGGGGACGTCAGCCATGACCGGGCCATCCTACCCTGCCGGGCTCTCGGGAGACAGCAGCGGGATCTGCAACACAACACCCCGGGATCTGCAACACAACACCCGCGGGTCGAACCCCTCCACCGCCGGGTGGCGTTTCCACACCCGCGGGTGTTGTGTGTCAATTCGGAGATTGAGACATTTCACCGGCGGGTTGAGACATTCCACCCGCCGGTGAGAACCCCGCACCAGGTGCAGAGGCTTCACCCGCGGGTGCAGTGTCTCAACCTGCCGGTGCCGGGGTTTTACCCGCGGGTGTAGCGTTGCACTCCGGACAGCGCGCGGTGCAGGC
>JANOCF010000046.1:0-4238 GCA_031412055.1 Holophagales bacterium
TTGTGCAGGCCTGCGAAGCCCCCCATCTTGGCAAAGAAGCGCTGCTGCAGCTCGAAGGGCAGGGCCTCGCCGCTGCAGATCACCCGCCGCAGCGAGGTACAGGTCTCCACTCCCGGCTGCTCCAGGAAGACCTGAAGCATGGAGGGGACAAAGTGGAGGGTGGTCACGCCCTCGCGGCGGATCAGGTCGGCGAGGTAGGCCGTGTCCTGATGGCCGCCGGGCTTGGCTACGACCAGCCGCGCCCCCACCATCAGGGGCCAGAAGAGCTCCCACACCGACACGTCGAAGCTGAAGGGGGTCTTCTGCAGCACCACGTCCCCGGCCGTGAGCCCGTACTCCGCCTGCATCCAGAGCAGCCGGTTCACGATGGCCCGGTGGCTGTTGACCGCCCCCTTGGGACGGCCGGTCGAGCCCGAGGTATAGATGACGTAGGCCGGGTGCTCCGGCAGGACCTCCGCCGGAGCAAGCTCTCCCTCCTCCATCTCTTGGTCGAGGAGCACGATCTCGCCGCGATGGGGCGGCAGCTCCCTGGCCAGACGCTCCTGCGTGAGGAGGATCCCGTCCAAGGAGTCCTCCAGCATGAAGGCGAGGCGCTCGGCCGGGTAGGAAGGGTCGAGCGGCACGTAGCAGGCTCCGGCTTTCAGGATGCCGAGGAGGCCGGCGACCAGCTCCAGAGAGCGCTCGGCGGCGATGCCCACCCGGGTCTCGGGGCCTGCTCCCAGCCGGCGCAGGCGCGCGGCGAGGCGGCCGGCCCGGTCATCGAGCTCGCGGTAGGTGAGGGTCTCGCCCTCGAAGGTGAGGGCCGGCGCGTCCGGCGTCCTCCGCGCCTGCTCCTCGATCCAGACGTGGAGCGGCCGATCCAGGTCCCAGTCCGCACGGGTGTCGTTCCACTCCCGCATCTGGTGCTGGACCTCGGCCTCGCCGAGCAGCGGCAGGCTGGAGAGCGGCGCGTCCGGATCGGCCACGGCCGCGGCGAGCAGCCTCTCGTAGTGGCCGGCCAGGCGCAGGGCGGTGGCCGGGTCGAACAGGTCGAGGTTGTAGAGCAGGCTGCCGGCCAGCCCCTCGGCGGTCTCCCCGAGGCCCAGGCGGAGGTCGAACTTGGTGGTGCCGGTGTCCGGGACGGCCACGGTCGCCGTCACCCCGGGCAGCTCCAGGGGGTCCATCGGGTTGTTCTGGAGGATGAACATCGCCTGGAACAGCGGCGAGTGGACAAGCGAGCGCTCGGGGTGCAGCTCCTCCACGAGCTTCTCGAAGGGGAGATCCTGGTGGGCGTAGGCGCCGAGGAGGGTCTCCCGGGAGCGCCCCAGCAGCTCGCGGAAGCCCGGGTCGCCCCGCAGGTCGCCCCTCAAGACCAGGGTGTTCACGAAGAAGCCGATCAGCCGCTCGGTCTCCGCCCGGTTGCGGCCGGCCGCAGGGGTGCCCACCGGCACGTCGGCGCGGCCCGCGAGCCGGCCGAGCAGCGCCTGGAACAGGGCGAGCAGGGCCATGAAGGAGGTCGCCCCATGGCGCCGGGCGAGCGCCTGAACTCCGTCGCGCAGATCGGCGGAGAGCGCCAGCGGCAGGCGCCCGCCGCGGGCGCTCTGGACCGGCGGCCGTGGACGGTCCGCCGGCAGCTCCAGCACCGCGGGCGCGCCGGCCAGGTGGTCGCGCCACCAGCCGAGCTGCCGCGCCAGTACCTCGCCCTGGAGCCAGGCGCGCTGCCAGGCCGCGAAGTCGGCGTACTGGACGGGCAGCTCGGCCAGCGGGGAGGGCCGGCCCTCGGCGAAGGCGCCATAGAGAGCAGTCAATTCGCGCAGGAGCACGCCGATGGACCAGCCGTCGGAGACGATGTGGTGCTGGGTGAGCAGGAGGGTGTGCTCGGTGTTCTCGGCGTTCTCCGCGTCTCCGGACCACAGCAGCGTCGCCCGCAGGAGCGGCCCGCGGGACAGATCGAAGGCCCGCCGCGCCTCCTCGCGGGCAAGCCGCGTTACCTCCCAGCCCCGTTCGGGAAGACCGCGCAGGTCGACCACGGGCAAGACCAGGGGATGGACCGGGCCGATCATCTGAAGGACCCGCTGGTCCGCGCCGGTCACGGCGAAGGTCGTGCGCAGCGACTCGTGGCGGCGGACGATCTCGCCCAGCGCCGCGGCCAGGGCCGCCGGGTCGAGCCGCCCGCGCAGGTGGATGGCGGCCGGGAGGTTGTAGGAGGAGCGGTCGGTCCCGAAGCGGTCGAGGAACCAGAGCCGCTCCTGGGCGAAGGAGGCCGGCAGACCACCGCCGCGCGCAACCCGCACGACCGGCGGCGCCTGGATGTCGAGCGTCTGGTTGCGCGCCGCCTCGACCCGCGCCGCGAGACCGCCCAGGGTAGGCGCCTCGAAGACGGCCCGCAGCGGCAGCTCGACGCCGAGGACCTCGCGCACCCGGGAGACGACCTGGGTGGCGAGAAGGGAGTGGCCTCCCAGCTCGAAGAAGCCGTCCCCCGGCGACACGGCGCCGACCTTCAGCACCTCGCACCAGATTCCGGCGAGCAGATCCTCGACCGGCGAGCGCGAGGCCAGGGCCGCGGCTGTCGCCGAATGGCCCGGCTCCCGGTCCGGCTCGATCCGCGCGAGCGCCTTGCGGTCCACCTTGCCGTTGGGGGTGAGCGGCAGGCCGGGGAGGGCCACCCAGGAGGTGGGGACCATGTAGGCCGGCAGACGCTGCTCTACCCAACTCCGGAGAGAGGCCGGACCGGCCTCCCCCGAGATGTAGGCTGCCAGCCGCCGCTCCCCGCCCTCCCCCAGAGCCAGCACGACCGCCTCCCGCACGCCCGGGTGCGCCAGCAGGGCCGTCTCGATCTCCCCCAGCTCGATGCGGAAGCCGCGAACCTTGACCTGGTGGTCAATCCGGCCCAGGAACTCCAGCGCCCCCGCGGGCAGCCACCGGGCCAGGTCGCCGGTGCGGTAGACCCGCTCGCCGGCTCCTCCGAAGGGATTGGGGACGAACGACACCGCCGTCAGGTCGGGCCGGTTCAGGTAGCAGCGCGCCAGCCCCTCGCCGGCCAGGCAGAGCTCTCCCGGCACGCCGACGCCAAGAGGGTTCAGGCCCCGGTCCACCACGTAGGCCCGCGTGCCCGCGATCGGCAGGCCGATCGTCGGCTCTCGCTCCAGGCTCCGCGCCACCAGCGCGAACGTCGAGTAGGTCGTGTCCTCGGAAGGCCCGTAGAGGTTGTAGACCCGTTCGACGTGCGGCAGGGCGTAGATGCGCTCCACGAGCGCCCGCTTCAGCGGCTCGCCGGCCAGGTTGACCGTGCGCACCGACTCGGGCACGGCGCCCAGCCGGACCAGCTCGGCGATGGCGGACGGCACCGTGTTGATGAGGCACACCTCGCCGCGCGCCGGAAGCTCGGGCAGGGCCAGGGCGTTCCCGGCCAGGATCACCCGGCCGCCGCGGGCGAGCGGCAGGAACAGCTCGAACACGGAAAGGTCGAAGGTGATCGAGGTCGAGGCGAGCACCCCCGACAGCTCCTCCGGCCCGAAGACCCTCTCCGCCCAGGCGAGCAGGGCCCCGGCGCTGCGATGCTCGATCGCGACCCCCTTGGGCCGGCCCGTCGAGCCCGAGGTGTAGATCAGGTAGGCCAGGTTGCCCGGAGCAGCCCCGGCCGGCAGCCGCGAGTCCCGCTCCTTGCGCACCTCCTCCCGATCGCGGTCCACGCAGAGCACCTCGCCGGAGTACGGGACCAGGCGGTCGAGCAGCGCCTCCTGGGTCAGCAGGACCGGGACCCGGGCGTCCTCCAGGATCAGCGCCAGGCGCTCCCGCGGGTAGGCCGGATCGAGCGGCACGTAGGCGCCGCCAGCCTTGAGGATCGCCAGCAGGCCCACGACCAGCTCGGCGGTGCGCTCCAGCGCGATCCCCACCCGTGTCTCCGGGCCGACCCCGAGCCTCCGCAGCCGGCGCGCCAGGCGATTGGCCCGGCGGTCCAGCTCCAGGTAGACGATCCGCTCCCCGCCGCAGACCAGCGCCTCGGCCCCGGGAGCACGGTCCACCTGCGCCTCGAAGCGCTCGTGCAGGCACGGCCCGGGCGGGAGCTTGTCCGCGCCGTTCCAGACCTCCAGCACCTGGTGGCGCTCGGCCTCGCTCAGCAGCGGCAGCTCCGAGAGCTGGAGGCCGGGGCCGGCCACCGCGCCCAGCAGCAGGGTCTGGAGCCAGCCCAGCAGACGTTCCACGGTCGGCGCGTCGAAGAGGTCGCGCCGGTACTCGGCCTGGACGGTCCGCCGGCC
>JANOCF010000047.1:0-4249 GCA_031412055.1 Holophagales bacterium
CGGGCTGGCTGTCCGCGATCTCGGGGAACTTCCGCTCCAGCACCTCGGCGATCCGCAGGTGGAACTCCTGCCGGTGGGTCCGCAGCAGCGACTCGTAGGCCGCGTCCTGGATCAGGCCGTGCTTGAAGACGTACCGCGCCCGGGGAGGGATCCCCCGGCGGTAGAGGAGCTCGGCGTCCACCAGCCGGTTCAGCTCGCGCTGGAGGTGGACCTCGTCCCAAGGCGACACGGCCACCGCGAGGTCGTGCGTGAACTCCCGGCCCAGCGTGGCCGCGAGCTGCGCCACCTCCTTGGCCGAGCCCAGGCGGTCCAGCCGCGCCATCAGCGAGTCGCGCAGGGTCGCCGGAATCTCCAGCGGACGCAGCGGTCTCCCGACCTCGCTTCCCACAGCGGACTCCACGCCGGATTCGAGGACCATCTTGACCATCTCCTCGACCACCAGCGGCACCCCGTCCGCCTTCTCGACGATCTGCGCCAGCACCCGCGGCGGCAGGCCCCGGCCCTCCGTCAGCCGGTCTACCATCTGCTCGATCTGGCGCGTGGAGAGCGGCCCCAGGTTGAGCTGCGTCAGGTAGGACCGCTGTCCCCACGGCGGCTGAAACTCCGGGCGGAACGTCATCAGCGTGAAGAGCCGCGCCCCCGCGCCCTGCTGAAGGAGATGGCCGAGCAGCTCCAGCGTCGACGGGTCGACCCACTGCAGGTCGTCGACCACGAACACCACGGGCCGGCGGTCCGCCATCTCCAGGACTACGGAGAGCACCGCCTCCAGCGTCCGCTTGCGCTGACCCTCGGGGCTCAGGCCGAGCGGCTCGTAGCGGTCCCCCAGGGGGATCGAGAGCAGGGCGGCGAACAAAGGCACGATCTCGGCCAGCTGCACGTCGTACCGGCTCAGCGCGTGCTCCAGGATCGAGAGCGGGTCGCGGGCGCTGCTCCCGTTTTGGACCAGGCTCGGGTCGAGCCAGCGACGGAGCAGCTCGATGACGGGATAGAGGACGCTGTTGCGATGGTAGGGGGAGCCGTGGAGCTCCAGCCAGGTGGGGCCGTCGGCCACGACCTGGCGCTTCAGCTCGCGCACCAGACGCGACTTGCCGATGCCGGCCTCGCCGCCCAGGAGCACGACCTGGCCCTTGCCTTCGCGGGCCATGGCCCAGCGCTCCAGCATCAGATCCAGCTCCTGCCCCCGCGCCACGAGCGGGAGCAGCGGAGTGCCGCTCTCCTCCTCGGGGCTCTGGACGTCCCGCTCGCGCAGCACGCGGAAGGGCCGGATGGGCTCCCGCGCGCCCGGATGCCGCACCGGCTCCTGCGGCTCGCACTCGAAGAAGCGCTCGATCAGGCGCTGGGTGGAGCGGCTCACCAGGACCTCTCCCGGTCCGGCGAGGCTCTGCATTGCGCCGGCCAGGTTGGGCAGATCGCCCAGGCCCAGCTCGTCGTGCCAGGCCCCGGCCGCCCGCGCTACCACGACCGTGCCGGTATGGATGCCGACGCGTACCGAAGGGCTATCTCCGCCAGCGCCGCGCCCCTTGTCGAGCCCACGCTCGGCCCGCGACGCGATCTCCATGGCGCTGTAAACGGCCCTGCGCGCGTCGTCCTCGTGCGCCAGTGGATAGCCGAAGCAGGCGTGCAGCTCGCCTCCGAGCGCGGGCTCCAGGTGCCCCTCGAACCGCTCGACCGTCTCCGCGACCAGCGACTGGAGGAGCGGCATCCACTCCAGCAGCTCCTCGGGGTCGAGCGTGTGTCCGCCCCGCCCGAGCAGCCCGCAGCGCACCACCGTCACCTGCCGGCGCTCGCCGCTCGCCCGCCGCGTGGCCACCGCCGTCGGCGGACCGTCGTCGAGGACCGACGAGTAGGACGAGTAGGACGAGTGGCGGAGGGCGATGCTGCTGCTCGCGGAGGAGGGCATCGGACCCGGGGGCAGGTTGGAGACGGTCGGTGGAAAGGGAGAGGAGCCGGGGTCCGAGAGCCCGGCCTGGATCCGCTCCAGGGCCAGGAGCACGTACCGGGCATCTCGGGGCCGCTGCGCCGGGGTCTTCTGGAGCAGGTGGTCGATCAGGTCGGACAGATCCTCCGGGAGGTTGGGGTCGGTCTCCCGGGCGGACGGCTGGCGGTGGAGGCAGACCCGCTTCAAGGTCTCGATGACGTTCTTGTCGAAGAATGGCGAGACGCCGGTGAAGGTCTCGTAGAGCAGCGTCCCGAAGGAGAAGAGGTCGGTGCGGGGGTCGATCGCCCGTCCCTCGATCTGCTCCGGCGCCATGGCGCGGCAGGTGCCGAGGACCATGCCGTCGACGGTGAGGGCGTCCTCGGCTTCGCCCTGCTCCATCCGCTTGGCCAGGCCGAAGTCGAGGATCTTGGGGCGGCCCGCGGTGGTGACGATGACGTTCTCGGACTTCAGGTCGCGGTGGATGACGCCGTGGTCGTGCGCCTCGGCCAGGGCGGAGGCGATCTCGCGGGCGAGGGCGAGCCCCTGCCGCAGGCCGAGGGGGCCTTCGCGGAGGATCTGCGCGAGCGTCCGCCCCTCGACCAGCTCCATCACGATGCCGTCGCCCTGGTCCGTCTGGACCATGTCGTAGATCTGGACGATGGCCGGATGGCTCAGCCGGGCGCTGGCGCGAGCCTCGCGGCGCAGCCGCTCGCGGCCTACCGAGTCCGCGTTCTTGCCGGGCTGGATGAACTTGACCGCTACCCACCGCTCGAGGCGCTCGTCGTAGGCGCGATAGACGACTCCCATGCCACCGGCACCGATCTGTTCTTCGAGACGGTAGGGGCCGATCCTGGTGAGCTGCACTCGGGCGAATTCCTCGGGGCTTCGAGCTGCGTTGCTGAAGCGCCTATCTTACGGCTCCACCGAGCGCTGTGGTAGCCTAACCTTCGGTATCCAGAATCCATTTTTCCGTCGATTCGGCGCGGGCCCTGGTGGGCTCCGTCCGTCCGTCTCGCGGACACGCTTGCCCTGGGGGTTGAAGAACCGATGACAAACGGCCTCGAACAGCTGTTTCCACGCAACGGAGGTCTGCCCTGTCCGTTCACGCTGCACGTGAACGGGAGCAAGAAAAAGATCGGGAACGGGGAGCCGGCCTTCGACCTGTACGTCCGCAACGGCAGCGGGGTCAAGGCCCTGCGCACCCTGAATGAACTCGCCATCGCCGAGGCCTACGTGCGGGGAGACCTCGAGATCGAGGGCGACATCGCGCGGGCCATGTGGTTCCGCGGCCTGCTGGCGGACGACAATCTGTGGATCAAGGCCTGGCGGCGGCTCCAGCCGCTGCTGGTGGGGCGCCTCAAGCTGAACCCGGCGTGGATCGCCAAGCACTACGACTCCAAGAACATCCAGCTCTTCGCCCTGGACCGCGACTGGCGCGCCTACACGCCGGGCCTCTACGAGACCGGGGAGGAGACGCTGGAGGAGAGCACCCTCAAGAAGTACCGGTTCGCCCTCGACTCGATGAAGGCCCGGGAGGGGGAGCACGTGCTGGAGGTGGGCTGCGGCTGGGGTGGGTTTACGAACTTCTGCTCGAACCACGGGCTGCGGGTGACCGGCGTTACGCTGTCGCGGGACCAGCACGAGTACACCGGCAATCTCATCCGGGAGCGGGGTCTCAACGCCGAGGTCCTGTACCAGGACTTCTTCACCTTTCGGCCGGAGAAGAAGTTCGACGCCATCTCCATGATGGGGGTCATCGAGGACCTCTCGGACTATCCCTGGGTGATGCGGCGGCTCGGCGAGCTGCTCAAGCCCGGTGGGCGGGTCTATCTGGACTTCGCGGCGGGCAAGGTGCCGTTCGGAACGTCCACCTTCATCACCAAGTACGTCTGGCCCGGGACCTTTCGCATGGTCTACATGCCCGAGCTGGTGGCCGCGGCCGACGAGGCGCGGGTGCACGTGGTCGGGGTCTGGGACGACCGCCGCAACTACCACCTCTGGGCGCGCAACGGGCACGAGCGGTGGGTGGAGAACCGGGAGGAGGTCGTGCGCCTGTCGAGCCTGGAGACCTGGAGGCTGTTCAAGCTCCTCTTCGCCGGCACCTCGGGGGTGATGAACGACCCGAGCAACGACGTAACGGCCTACCGGCTGGTGCTGGAGCTGCCGGGGGGCTGAGGTCCGCTCTGCGAGAAGGGGCCCGAGGGGGGGACCTGTCCTGCGAAGCTGGGGAGGGCAGGAGAGGGCTTCAGCCCCACTGGGGTCCTGAAGCCACGATCGGAAGTACAATCAACCAGAGGGAACCATGCCGGAGTCAGCCGACGTCACCAGTTT
>JANOCF010000048.1:0-3882 GCA_031412055.1 Holophagales bacterium
GACGAGTTGATGCTCGCCGGCCAGGGGCGCGAGCGCCTCGGCCGCGATGCGGACGTTCTTCCGCTGGTTCTCGGCGGTCATGGCCTCACCGCGCCGCAGCAAGGCGTTGCCGCCCAGGGCTACCAGGATTCGCATGAAATCTCCCTCGCCGCCCGTGCAGCACGGGCGGCGGAAAGAGGGGAGTGTACTAGGGCTTGCCCTGGAGCTGGAAGCGGCGGAACCAGGCGCGTCCGGTGGCGGGCTCCACGGCCACGATGCCCCAGACGTAGGCAGCCTTGCCGGGCAGCTCGACCTCGATCTTTTCGGAGGTGCTCGTCCCCTCCTGGCGGTCGAAGCGGACGACGTTCGGCGAGCCGGCGCGGCGCGTGGGCTCGAGGAGGACGTTGTAGAGATCGATCCTGCGGCCGGAGAGCTCCTGCGGCCATCCTGCCTGGAAGTTGAGGAGGGTCGTGCCGGCGGCGGTCCTGCCGCCCTGGACGTTGCCGGGGAGGTTGTTCAGGGTCAGCTTCACCGGCTTGCGCGCCCGCGACTCGCCTTCGATCAGGTCGACGATGAGCAGGCGCTGGGCCTCGTCGCTGAGCCCGCGCCAGGTCCCGCGTGTCTTGATCGTGCCGGCCGACCAGGTGCGCACGCCCGGCCGTTTGACGACGACCTCCAGCCCCGCGCGGGAGAGCTTCGAGTCGCCCGTCAGGTAGAAGCCGGCCTCGTAGTAGGCCGTGGTCGAGCGGGCGAATCGGTCGCTCACCAGCGAGGCATCGACGCCGCCCAGGTACAGGCCGCCGCTCGCCCGCGCCATGTGCTGCATGGAGGGGTCGTTGATCCGCTTCCGGCCTGCCTGGTCGTCCAGGTTGACGAAGAGGCTCATGGTGCCGCTGTCGGCGAGCTGCTGCATGGGCTTCTCGAACATCTTGTGGATGCCCGTGAACTGCTGGCCTTTGACGATGAGAGTGGTCTCGCTCACGCTCTCGCCTAGCTTGAGGTCGCTGCCGTGCCAGTAGAGGAGCGGATCGATCCCTTGGGAGAGGAACACCAGCAGCTTCGGGTCCTGGATGCGCTGGAGCTGGTCGGCCAGGATCTGCAAGGACTCGGCGAGGCTTCGCGCCGTGCCCTCGAACTGGGCCTGCTGGGTGGTCCGGAGCGGCTCGTCGACGGCCATCTTCTGACCGGAAGGGGCGCCGCCCCGGCGGTTGCTGCTGCCGCGGCTGACCATCTCCATGCTGAACTCGGTTTCGGGGGTGATGTGGCCGATCTCGGGCTTGAGCCTGGCGATCTCGGCCAGCATCTTGTTCTTGCCGGAAGACGTGGCCGCCAGCGGACCGAGTCGCTGCTTGAGGCCGGACGTGAAGTCGTGCGTTACCAGGTAGAGAAGGTCCGCTTCCGGCAGCTTCGCGATGGTCTCGACGGCGAATTCCTGGCCGGTCTGGAAGCCGCGGGGGCTCGAAAAGGCGGTGTCGAAGAACAGGACCACGTGGCGCCGCGGCGCCTTGTTCCTGGGGGCCTTTTTCTCCCCGGCGGCCGGCGCGGTCTCTTCCCGCACGAACGCGTCGAAGGTGTCGACGGCGACCGGCTTGCCGTCGAGCCGCAGCTCGATCTCGTCCTGCTTGAGGTCGAAGACGGGCTTGCCATCCTCGTCGACCGCGTAGAACGGGACAAGGCGGATCTCGACATCGATGCTCTCGCTCACCTCATCCGAGGGCTGCGCCCAGGAGATCGAGGGTAGGCCGAGGCAGATTCCTGCCAGGAGCAGGACCGGGAGAAGGAACGGGCAGCGTGGGCTCTTCATGAAAGGTAAGGTGCTCTCTGGTTGCGAAGCGGGGACAGGGGGTGAGGATTCCATGCGGCAACCATACGACTTTCGAGACACCGCGATGACTCTACCTCACGGAGTGAGCTGGCTCTCCGGAACCACCTGCCGGCGGAGGCCGCGCGCCTGCCAGAGGAGCCTCACCATGGCGACATCCCGGCTGTCGTAGTACTCAACCCGGATGCTGTAGCTCTTGCCGGCCTTAAGATTGATCGTCCCCTTGGACTGGGCGCTGCCCTTCCCGGTGTTGACCAGGAGCTTGCCGTCCACCCAGAGACGGGCTCCGTTGTCGGCCTTGATCAGGAAGGTGTGCTGGCCGTCTACCTGGGCCTTGATCTTGCCTGTCCAGCGGACGCTGAAGGTGTCCTTCCCCATGCCCTCGGCCGGCGCGGCGAAGCCCCAGTCGAAGTCGATTGTGGGGTCGACCCGGGTCAGCACCGGCTGGGAGAGGTTCTGGTCGTCGAAGTAGGTGGCCATCAGCCCGTGCTGCGCCCCGATCGGGTTGAACTCCGCCGTGTAGGTGGTGTCGGTCGCGGGCGTGGAGATCTCGTGCGTCACGTTGCCGTGGTTGGACCAGCCGATGGGCGTCCAGCTCTGCTGCGGGACGGCGCTCAAGGTGCGCATCAGCCCCGCGACCGTCTCCTCGGTGAAGGGGGTGGTCTTCGGCTCCCCATCGAGCAGGATCTGCAGGCCGGGCGGGTCGGTGATGAAGGTCAGCTTGACCTTTCGGGGGAGCACGTCCACATAGGCCGAGCCGGTCAGGCCGGCCGAGTCGGTCACCGTGAGATGGATGCGGTACCAGACATTCGCGGCCGTCTCGCTCCGGTGCGGGATGGTGAACGTGCCGCCCGCCACGCCCGGGGTCGCGGGCAGGAACGGGTGGAAGTGGCTGGCGTGGTGGAAGTCCACGGTCCAGGTGAACGCGGAGGCGGGGAGCGGCCCGTCCTCGGGGTCCGAGCCCTCGCCGGCATAGGTGATCCTCTGGCGGCCCTCGTAGATCAGGCCGGCCTCGGGGGAGGTGATCCGGGCTTCCGGCGGCAGGTCGGTCAGGACGGTCAGCGTGGCGGCTCCGCTCGTAGCGCTGCCGTGGTCGTTGGACACCACCACGTCGAAGGCCGCGCCGTCGTCGGCCAGCTCCGTCTGCCCGAGGCCGTAGACCGGCCCGGTGGCGCCGGGGATGTCGACGCCGTCCCGCCGCCACTGGTAGCGCAGGGGCTGGGCTCCGCTCGCTCCGACCTTGAACGTGGCCGGGTATCCCACGGAGACCCGGGCGTCCGCGGGCGGATCGGTGATCCGCGGCTTCGGGTCGCCGGTGTGGCTCACCCGGTAGACCGCGCCCTCCACGTGGGCCAGGTAGTAGAGGCTGCCGTCCGGTCCCACGGCCAGGCCCACCGGCCCGTCGATCCCCGTGGCGAACGCGGAAGCTTTCGAGGTCTGCGGGTCGAGCCGGCGGATCCAGCCGCTGCAGAAGTCGGCGAAGAAGTAGGTTCCCACGTACTCGGAGGGGAAGAGAACTTCTTCGGGGTTGTAGAAGGCGCCGCCCGTGATGGCGCAGCCGGTCTGCGCGGTCGGACCGTGGCGGTAGGCGTAGACCGGCTGCTTGTAGGCCGGGTTCTCGTGGGGACCTTCCGTCACGGGCCAGCCGTAGTTGGCGCCGGCCATGCCGTCGTTGATCTCTTCCCAGAGGTTCCGGCCCACGTCGTTGATGAACATGCGGCCGGTGCCGGGCTGGAACGCGAACGTAAACGGGTTGCGCAGTCCGAGCGCCCAGATGGCGCGGCTCATCCCGTTCGTCCGACTGTAGAACGGGTTGTCGGTCGGGATCGAGCCGTCCTTGTTGAAGCGCAGCATCTTGCCGAGCGGGTTGGCAAGGCTCTGGGCGTTCTCGGGGACCGCGTTCTCGCCGACCGCGATGTAGAGACGGCCGTCCGGTCCGAAGTGCATGGCGCCGCCGTTGTGGATCGGCTTCGCGAGGTCGGGGAGGTCGAGGATGACGGTCTCGCTCCCCTTTGCGGCTACGTCGCCGTTGGCCGTGAACCGGCTGACCCGGTTGTGGACGGTCGGCTTGGGCGACGTGT
>JANOCF010000049.1:0-1545 GCA_031412055.1 Holophagales bacterium
TCGGGGACGCGCCCGCGCTGGGACCGCACGCCGACCTGCTCGGCGAGCTGAGCGGCGCGCTCTCAGCCTTCCATGCTTCGACGGTCGAGCTGGGCGTGGCCTCCGACGTCACGGCCTTCACGGCCTCGGACTTCGGACGCACCTTCGCGAGCAACGGCGAGGGCTCGGACCACGGCTGGGGCGCTCATCACCTCGTGGTCGGAGGCGCCGTATCCGGCGGCCGGATCTACGGCCAGATGCCGACGCTCGCGGTCGACGGACCCGACGACGCGGGCGACGGCCGCTGGATTCCGAAAGTCTCGGTGGACGAGTACTCCGCGACCCTCGCGAGCTGGTTCGGATTGTCGAGCAGCGACCTCTCGCTGGTTTTCCCCAACCTCGGCCGCTTCGACACTCCGGACCTGGGCTTCCTGGGTTAGTTGAAAAGAATCGACTACCCGGACGACCCCTGCAGGACGATCTCGACCCGGCGGTTCTGGGCCTTGCCCGTGGCCGAGCTGTTCGAGGCGACCGGCTTCGTTTCGCCGTAACCCTGCGTCTGAACGCGATCGGCCGGAACGCCGCCGCCGACCAGGACCGAGCGCACGGCCTCGGCCCGCAGCCGGGATAGCTCCAGGTTGTACTCGTTGGAGCCGTCCGAATCGGTGTGGCCTTCGATCAGGATCGAGGAGTCGTCCCCGGCCGTGGCCAGGGCGCGGGCGATCTCCGTCAGCCGGGAGCGCATGCCGGACTGCACGACCGACTTGTTCACCTCGAAGTAGACGCTGCCGGGAAGCGTCAGGACCAGTCCGCGCGCCTCCTGGCGCACCTCGCCGAGACGGGAAAGCGTGGCCCGCAGCTCTTCCCGGGTCCGCTCCTGCTCTTCCCGCAGCTCGGCGATCTCGGCGGCGCGGGCGGCCTCTTCCGACGCACGTTCCGACGCGCGGGCGGCTTCGGCCTGGCGCTGCTGCTCTTCCAGGCGCCGCCGCTCCTCGGCCAGGCGGGCCTCGGTCTCCCGCGACATCTCCTCAGCCGCGTCCTCGGCCGCGCGGGCCCTGTCCTCGGCCTCCCGGCGCGCCTCGGCGTCGATCCGCGCCTGCTCGGAGGCGGCCTCCCGCCGCTCCCGCTCCTCGCGCGACCTGCGTCTCTCCTCCCTCGCCATCCGCTCCGCTTCGTCGGCCTGCCGCTCCGCGTCCAAAGCCCGCTGCTCCGCCTCGGTGCGCGCCTCCGAGTGCAGACGCGAGATCTCGGCGTCGCGCACGGCGATTTCGGCGCGGCTGCGCCGCTCGGTCTCCCGGCGGACCTCCTCTTCGGCAGTCCTCGCCTCGGCTTCGTACTGCGCCTCGCGGGCCGCAGCCTCCGCCCGCCGCGCCCAGTGCGCCGCCGTGCTCGCGTCGTGCCGCTCGCTCCAGGTGCTCTCGGCCACGCTCAGGTGCCGGACGGCCGCGTCGTACTCTCTCGCGGCGAGCTCGTCCGCCCGCGCTCTTTCCGCCTCCTGCAGGGCGACTCTCGCCTCAGCGATCTGCGCGGGCGGCGGGCCGGTCGAGCAGGCGGCCAGCGACACGG
>JANOCF010000050.1:0-7524 GCA_031412055.1 Holophagales bacterium
GAAACGGCCCTGCGGCCGCTTCAGATACTACTGCACCTGCTCTTTGGTCTTGAGGAAGCGGATGTCCGGCCAGTCCTCGCCGGTGCTCTTGAGGTGCCAGGGGTTGCGGGCGAGGAACACCGGCGCGCCGTTGTGGTCCTCGGCCAGGCTGCCGTGCTGGGAGTTGATGAACTTCTTGAGCGCCAGCGGGTCGTCGGCCTCCACCCAGCGGGCGGTGTGGAGAGTCGTGCCCTCGAGCTGGGCGTCGATGTTGTACTCCGTGCGCAGACGGTCGGCCAGGACCTCGAACTGGAGGGCGCCGGCCACGCCGACGATCCAGTCCGTGCCGATGTTGGGCCGGAAGACCTGCGCGGCGCCCTCCTCGGCGAGCTGAAGCAGGGCGCGGCCGAGGTGCTTGGCCCGCATGGGATCGGTCGGCCGGACCTTCTTCAGCAGCTCGGGAGCGAAGCTCGGGATGCCCGTGAAGCGGAGCTGCTCCCCTTCGGTCAGGGCGTCGCCGATGCGCAGCGTCCCATGGTTCGGGATGCCGATGATGTCGCCAGCCCACGCCTCTTCCGCAAGCTCGCGGTCGCGCGCCATGAACAGCACCGGGTTGTGGATGGCCATGGTCTTGCCGGTGCGGATGTGGTGCATCTTCATCCCGCGCTCGAAGCGGCCGGAGCAGAGGCGTACGAAGGCCACGCGGTCCCGGTGCTTGGGGTCCATGTTCGCCTGGATTTTGAAGACGAAGCCGCTCACCTGATCCTCGGACGGATCGACCAGCCGGGTGGTGGAGGGCTGCGGGCGCGGCGGCGGCGCCAGCCGGACCAGGCCGTCAAGGAGATCCCGAACGCCGAAGTTGTTGAGCGCGCTGCCGAAGAAGACCGGCGTCAGGTTGCCTTCCCGGTAGGAATCCAGGTCGAACTCCGGGCAGAGCGCCTGGGCCATCTCGACCTCTTCGCGCAGCTGGGTCAGCGCGTCGGCAGGGAGGCGCTGTTCGAGCCGGGGATCGTCCAGCCCGTGGAACGCCTCGCCTTCGGAGGCGACCTGGTTGCGGCCGCGCTCCAGGAGGAGGAGACGGTCGCGGAACAGGTCGTAGGCGCCGAGGAAGCGCGCTCCCATGCCGATGGGCCAGGACGCGGGCGTCACATGGAGCTGCAGCGAGGTCTCGATCTCGCTCAGCAGCTCGAACGGGTCGCGCCCCTCGCGGTCGAGCTTGTTGATGAACGTGATGATGGGCACGTTGCGCAGCCGGCAGACCTCGAACAGCTTGCGCGTCTGCGCCTCGATGCCCTTGGCCGCGTCGATGACCATCACCGCCGAGTCCACGGCGGTCAGGGTGCGGTAGGTGTCCTCGCTGAAGTCCTCGTGGCCCGGGGTATCCAGGAGGTTGAAGGTGCACCCGTCGTACTCGAAGGTCATCACGGAGGCGGTGACGGAGATGCCGCGCTCGCGCTCGACGTTCATCCAGTCGGAGCGCGCGCGCCGGGCGTCGCCGCGGGCCTTGACCGCGCCGGCGAGCTGGATGGCGCCGCCGAAGAGGAGGAGCTTCTCGGTGAGAGTCGTCTTCCCCGCGTCGGGGTGCGAGATGATGGCGAAGGTCCGCCGCTGCGCGACCTGATTGTTCAGCATGTGCATGGGTTCCCTGAGCCCGTCGAGGGGGCGCGTCGAATCGCGTAGGGTAGCACAGCCCTCTACAGGCCCTTATAGGGACAATCCCGACCGCCGGATCAGGTCCGCCAGCGAGCGGCTGGACTGGCGCAGGATGTCGTCGAGATCCAGGTGGGTCAGCCGGCCGTCCTCCACCAGCAGCTTTCCCGCGACCAGGACATGCTTGACCGCGGCACGGGAGGCTCCGAAGGCGACCAGGTCGTGGGGATCGGCCTGGGGCGCGGCCCAGAGCTCGGGCCGGGACGGAGCGAGCACCAGGAGGTCGGCGGCCTTGCCGGGCTCGATCGTGCCGACCTCGTCCTGGAGGCTGAGGGCGCGCGCGCCTTCGCTGGTGGCCAGCCGGAGAGCGTCCAGCCCCGAGAAGGCGTCGGGTCCGTGCTTGACCTTCTGGAGCAGCGCGGCGAGGCGGACCTCCTGCAGGTTGTCCAGGTGGTTGCTGCACGCCGCGCCGTCGGTTCCAATGCCCACGGGCACCCCGGCCCGGCGGATGGCCACGAGATCGGCGATCCCCGAGCCGAGCTTGAGGTTGGAGCTTGGACAGTGGACCACGCTCCAGCGCGCCGAGCGCGCCCGCTCCAGGTGTCCGGCGGTGAGCCAGACCCCATGCGCCAGGCGCACGTCGGCGTCGAGGAGCCCCTGGTCCGCGAAGTACTCGATCTCGTCGCGTCCTCCCTTGAGCCGGCGGACGGCTTCGGTCTCGTCCTGCTGCTCCAGGGCGTGGGTATGGACCGGCCAGCCGCGCTGGAGGGCGAGGTCGCGGATCCCCACCCAGAGCGGGTCGGAGCAGGTGAGGATGAAGCGCGGGTTCAAGGCGAAGCGGAGGCGTCCGCCCTCGGAGCGGTCGAAGTCGGCGGCCAGCGACTCGGCGTCGGCCAGGGCGCGGTCGGTGTCCTGGCGCAGGCCGGCGGGCAGGGTGACGCCGCTGTCCATGAGGCAGGGGCCGGCAAAGGCGCGGAGGCCCGAGTCGGTCAGGGCCTTGAGGAGCCCGCGCGCGCCGGGGCCGATGCCGATGTCCTGGATGGTGGTGGTACCGCCCAGCAGGCACTCGGCGGCTCCCAGCATCCCGCACCAGTAGGCGCTTTCGTCGTCGTGGGCAGCTTCCAGAGGCCAGATGCGCTCGCGCAGCCAGTCGAGGAGGCGCCGCCCTTCGGCGAGCCCGCGGAAAAAGGTCTGGCCGAGATGAAGATGTCCCTGGATCAGCCCCGGGAGGACGAAGGAGCCGGACACGTCGAGCACGCGGGTGCCCGGCGGCCGGTCCGGAAGGGGACCGACGTGGCGGATGCGCCCGTCCTCGACGAGCACGTCCATGCCGGGGAGCACGGTGGCCTGGGGATCGAGGGTGAGAACCGTGCCGCCCTGCAGGAGGATCGGGCTCTCCGTCATGAGGCTGGAGTCTCCTCCCGCGGTGCTTCCCAGAAAACGTCGTCGCCGACGCGGATCTCGCCCCCTTCGAGCACCTCGGCACAGGCACCGGCCCGCCAACGAGGGCGGAGCGCCTTGCGAAGACCGAGGCAGGCCTCGTCCATCTGCTTGCAGGGGGTGCACTCGCTCCAGATGCGGAGTCGGGAAGAGCCGACGCGGAGGATCTGGCCGCGGGTCTTCTCCAGCTCGATCCCGGAGACCATGAGGTTGGCGCGGCGGGTGTTGGGCTCGACCGGAAGTCCCAGCTCAGAGATGGCTTCGGCCCAGCCCTCCTCGGAGATCAGGGTCACCTGCCGCCGGCCGCCCTGGTTGGCGTTGCCGACGATCCCGCGCCCGGGGACGAGCGTGGCGATATCCCTGAGGTCCATGGGGCCGCGCTTCATGCGCTTGATCCAGATGGCGCGGAGATGGCCGGTCATACCCAGGCCCTCACCCCCATCCCCTCTCCCGCTCCTCCCAAGCACGCCCTCCCCGGGAGAGGGGGTCGGGGGGTGAGGGCTTTTGCCGTCACTTCGCCACCGGCTCCGGCGACGTAAAGAACGAGTCCGGAAGGGTCTCGAACACCGCGATGTCGGTCAGCTCCAGCTTGCGGTCGCCGGTGAGCTGGGCGCGGGTGGGAGAGAGGAGGATGTTGCCGTACTTCTGCCAACCCTGCCAGCGCCAGACCGTGGGCTCGGCGGCGCGGGGCTGATCGGGGCCGGCCTGGAGGAGATAGGCCCAGCGGTCCATGAGATGGGTGTCGCGGTTGATCCAGGCCCAGTACTCGTCGCCGGGAGTCAGGCCGACGTTGCCGAACGTCAGGTGGAGCTTGTCGTAGGTCATGCCCTCGATCTGCTCCGTCCCCTCGTGGGTGAGGTTCACCCCGGGGTCCTGGAGCTTGTAGGGCATGAACAGCCAGTACGTGTCGTTGATCCAGGCGCCGTAAGCGCGCTCCAGCCACTCTTTGGCCGCATCCGCTTCGGCCTTCTTGCCGTCCAGCCAGACCTCGCCTTCGCGGGTATTCAAGTTGTGAAGGACGACGTACTTTTGACCCTCGGGGCTCTGGCCCTCCAGGCGGTGGCGGCCGCTCCACTTGTCCCAGTGATGGGTGCGGCGGCCGGCGAAGGTGAAGCGGAGGAAGTGGGTATTGTCCCAGGCCTCCTTGCCGCCCATGGCCTGCATCACCTGCCCGGCGATGTCCGCCGCCGACGCAGCCGCAGGCTGAGCCGAAGCGGGACCGGCGGAGAAGAGGGCGGAGAAGAGAAGGATGAGTCCGGTCATCAGGGCGCTGCGTCGCATCGCGGTCTCCTTGGGTCGTCCTAATACCGCGACGATCCTAATACAGGGAGACCCCGGGGTTTCGGATATCCTCCGCAGCCATGGATGGAAAGCTCACCTACGCCGCTCATGTCCCCGAAGGGGACGGTCCTTTCCCAACGATCGTGCTGCTGCACGGCTGGGGGGCCAACGCTCACGATCTGCTGGGGTTCGCCCCCTTCCTGCACGGCGGGAAGGCCCTGGTTCTCTGTCCACAGGGGCCGGTCTCGATCCCGATCGGCCGCAACATGCGGGGGTACGGCTGGTTTCCGCTCATCCCCGGCCAGCCGCCCAACCCCGAAGGCTTCAAGCAGGGCGCCGACTCCCTGCGCGCCTTTGTCGAACAGTCCATCGAGCGCTACCCCGTGGACCCCAACCGGCTCGTGATCATGGGGTTCAGCCAGGGAGGAACCATGGCCTACGACCTGGCCCTGCGGGATCCTGTCCGCTTCTCCGGACTGGCCGCCCTGGCCTCCTGGTTCCCGGAGATGCTCGCCGAGACTCTTCCCAAGGCCCCCGAGCACGAGGGTTTTCCCGTGCTGGTCGTCCACGGCACCCGGGACGACCGTCTGCCGGTGGAGCGCGCCCGGGAGTCCCGCGAGACTCTCCGTCCCTACGGGGTGGCCATGACCTACCGGGAGATCGAGGGGATGGGGCACGAGATCCGCGAGGACGCCCTGCGGATCATCGTGACCTGGCTGGACGAGAAGGCCGTCCGGAAGTAGCCGCCGGCCGATTTGCTGCTGCGACTGGAGCTTCAGTCGCAGCAGCCGGAGAGACATTTGCTGCGACTGGAGCTTCAGTCGCAGCAGCCGGAGCTTGAGTCGCAGCGGCCGGAGAGATTTTCGCTGCGAGTGGAGGGTCAGTCGCAGCGGTTGGAGGGCTGGCCGCTGCGACTGGAGCGTGAGTCGCAGCAAAAAGGGCTCCACTCGCAGCGGCCGGAGAGTTTTCTGCTGCGAAACTCTCTCCGTACGCTGCGACTGACCCTCCAGCCGCTGCGACTCACGGGGTATCCGCTGCGACTGAACCTCCAGTCGCAGCGGACAGGCGGGCGGGATCAGACGGTGGCGGGCTCGCCGACGAGGGCGGCCACCGGGGCTTCCGGGAGCTCTTCTTCGTCTTCTTGGCCGAACATCACCATGCGCAGGCGGTCGAAGAAGGCGATCCAGAGGCGCCACATCTCCTCGGCGCTGGCCACGATCGAGTCGAACTCCTGCGGGGCGAAGCCGGCTTCGAGGGCCTCGTTGGCGCTGTCGACGTGGCCAGGCTCCTGTTCGATGTGGATGTCGACCCAGGGGAGGGTCTGCATGCCGGACACCCGGCGGACGGCGTTGCCGATGCCCGCGACCATGGCCAGGTCCGCGACCTCGGTGCCGTAGACGAAGCCCAGGGCGCTCAGACGCTCGGCCGAAGCCTCCTCGTAGCGCTGCACCAGCCGGCGGGTCTCCTCGAAGGGCGGCGCCTCGGCCACGGTGGCGCGGTCGAAGCCGGCGTCCTGCATCGTGGTGATGTAGATGCGCTCGTGCGCCCGGGCCGGATCGCCCTCGCCCAGCTCCTCGTGCAGGATCTGGCAGATCGCGGTCTTCATCTCCAGCACCGGCACCTGGTCGATGGTGCGGGAGAGGAAGTTCGGGAAGTAGTGCAGCGGGTGCCACCACTGGCCCAGGAAGACGCCCACCTGCTCACGGGTGAGGTCGGAAGTCCGGACCTCCTTGAAAAACGGATGATGGATCAGCTCCTTGCGGAGCGGGTTCTCTTCGAGTCTCTCGGTGATGCCCTGCATGAGCTCCTCCTTCTTCCTTCAGGGGATGGGTCCGGCGGCCCGTTATACCCGAATACGTAAAAGCAAGCATGAAGCCGCCTTGATTCCCTCCGGCGCCGGAGAGGCGAGACGCCTCCGCTAGTTTCAGGTGCTCCGGAATCCTTGCGGCGGGACATGGGGTTGTCTCTCCTTGGGGAATTCAGGACACCCTTGATAGTGTCGGCCCCCTCTCGGCGAAGAGGTCCTGAAGCTCAATCAAATCAATGGAATACTCGCCCACCTTCGTCTCCTCTGAAGTCCGGTCTGCGACGCTCGCCGGGCTCCTGAAGATGCGCGCTTCGGAGACTCCGGATCGCGAAGCCTACGTCTTTCTGGCGGACGGAGAGGTCGAGGCCGAGCGTCTTACCTGGGGCGAGCTCGATGCGCGGGCGCGTTCCATCGCAACCGTGTTGCGGGATTCGATGCCATCTGGCGAGCGTGCCTTGCTGCTCTATCCACCGGGCCTGGAGTTCGTCGCGGCCTTCTTCGGCTGCCTGTATGCCGGTGTAGTGGCGGTGCCGGCCTACCCGCCGCGGCTCAACGACCGCTCTCAGTCGCGCCTGCGAGCCATTGCCGGTGACGCCGCGCCCCGGGCGGCCCTGACCACGTCCACCATCTCGGCGAGCGCGGGTGTCCTGATGGAGCGCGTGCCCGAGCTGGCCGGGGTGCGTTGGATCGCGACGGACACTCTGCCGGATCTGCCTTGGGACGGAGCCGAGCCGGACCCGGACACGGCCGCCTTCCTTCAGTACACCTCGGGCTCCACCTCGACCCCCAAGGGGGTGATCGTCACCCACGCCAATCTGGTCCACAACGAGCGGATGATCGGGGAGGCCTTCGGGGTGGACGCGGACTCGGTGGTGGTGGGATGGCTGCCGCTCTACCACGACATGGGGCTGATCGGGAACGTGCTGCAGCCGCTCCACGCGGGTGCCCGCTGCGTGCTGATGTCCCCGGTAGCCTTTCTGCAGCGTCCCCGCCGCTGGCTGGAGGCCATCCACAACTACCGCGGCACGACCAGCGGGGGCCCCAACTTCGCCTACGAGCTGTGCGTCCGCAAGATCCCGCCGGAGCAGCGGGAGGGGCTCGACCTGTCGAGCTGGCAGGTGGCCTTCAACGGCGCGGAGCCGGTGCGTGCCCACACCCTGGAGCGTTTTGCGGAGGCTTTCGGCCCGAGCGGTTTCCGGGCCGAGTCGTTCTATCCCTGCTACGGCCTGGCCGAGGCGACGCTGTTCGTCTCGGGCGGGGACCGGGGGCTGGCGCCCCGCGTCGAGGAGCGCCGGGTGAGCAGCGGCCACGCCTGGGAGGGGCAGCGGATCGTCATCTCTGATCCCGAGGCTTCGGCGGAGCTGCCG
>JANOCF010000051.1:0-1709 GCA_031412055.1 Holophagales bacterium
CTCGTCGACTGCGGCGTGGCTCCCGGCAGCAGCAACCTGATCCTCGGCCACGCCGCCGCCACCTTCGAGCGGATCGAGAGCTTCGTCTGCTATGTCGGCGGTCTGCCCGCGGTCCGCACCTGGCCGTTCGAGTACAAGTCGGTGTTCTCGCCCATCGACGTGATCGAGGAGTACATCCGCCCCGCCCGCTTCGTGCGCAACGGCCAGCACGTCACCATGCCCGCCCTGACGGAGATCGAGCCGGTGGACTTCCCCGGCGTGGGCACGCTGGAGGCGTTCAACACCGACGGCCTGCGCACGCTGCTCGCCTTCGACATCCCCTCCATGGTCGAGAAGACCCTGCGCTATCCCGGACACGTGGAGAAGATGCGGATGCTCCGCGAGACCGGGTTCTTCAGCCAGGAGCCGATTGAAGTTGGCGGTGTCCAGGTGCGCCCTCTGGACCTCACCGCCCGCCTGCTCTTCTCGGCCTGGCTGCTGGGGCCGGAGGAGGAGGACTTCACCGTCCTGCGGGTCACGGTCGAGGGGCAGAAGGGCGGGCGGCGTCTGCGGCAGACCTGGGACCTCCTCGACCGCTACGACCGCGAGACGCGCACCACGTCCATGGCCCGCACGACCGGCTACACCTGCACGGCCATGGTCCGCCTGCTGGCCGCGGGCCTCTACACCCGGAAGGGGATCTCGCCCCCGGAGCACGTCGGCCGCGACGCCGCCTGCTATGAGTTCGTCCTGCGCGAGCTGGCCGCCCGCAACGTGCGCTTCCAGGAGGCCGTGACCGAGCTAGACTAGGAGGCTGTGATCTCCCGAAAGCTCGCCTGCGCGGCTCTCGCCGCGACATTTTCAGCGCCGGTCCTGGCCGCCGACCTCTTTGTGGACATCGCGGCCCGGTCCGGCCTCGACTTCGTCCACTTCAACGGCATGTCGGGCGAGATGTACTTCCCCGAGATGATGGGGCAGGGCGGAGCGCTGTTCGACTACGACGGCGACGGCGACCTGGACGTCTATTTCGTCCAGGGAGCGATGCTCGGGCCGGGCAAAACCCTGGCCGACGCCACCTTCCAGCCTTACAAGCCGCCCCGCGGGCGCCTCTACCGCAACGATTTCGGGCGTTTCGTGGACGTGACGGATTCGAGCGGTCTCGACGCTCGGGATTACGGGATGGGGGTCGCTACCGGAGACGTGGACAACGACGGCTGGACCGACCTGTACCTGACCAACTACGGTCGGAACCGGATGTACCGCAACAACGGGGACGGCACCTTCTCCGACGTCACCGCCCGCAGCGGGACGGGCGATCCGAAGTGGAGCGTCAGCGCCTCCTTCCTGGATTATGACCGTGATGGCTGGCTCGACCTCTACGTGGCCAACTACGTGGATTACTCGGTGGAGAAGAACCCGAAGTGCTACGCCGCGAGCAGCCGGCGCGACTACTGCGGTCCCGCTGACTTCCCTCCGCTGCTCGACACCCTGTACCGCAACCGGGGGGACGGCACCTTCGAGGACGTGTCGGCCCGCGCTGGCATCCGCCAGCCCGGCCCCGGGCTCGGGGTTGTAGCTTTCGACGCCGACCGCGACGGCTGGACCGACATCTACGTGGCCAACGACGGCGCCCCCAGCTTCCTCTGGATGAATCAGCGGGACGGTACCTTTCGCGACGACGCGCTCCTCGCCGGAGCTGCCGTCAACCGCCGGGGCCAGCCCGAGGCCGG
>JANOCF010000052.1:0-3681 GCA_031412055.1 Holophagales bacterium
GCGGCGCCAGGTGCTGGAGGAGCTCAACCGGACGGAGATGCCTCTCCCCGAGCCGCTCCTCGCTCACGAGCGCTTCCTGCGCCAGGCCGTCCTCACCCCCGAGCGCCGCGCGGTGGTCTGCGGCGACCGTTCCCGGACCTACGCCGAGATCGCCGACCGCTCCGCGCGTATCGCGGCCCGTCTTCGCCAGCTCGGCGTCGGACCTGAAGTCCCGGCCGCCCTGTTCCTCGACCGCCGCCTGGAGGTGGTCGAGGCCGTACTGGGCATCCTCCGCGCCGGAGGAATCTATGTGCCTCTCGATCCCGGGTACCCGCCGGAGCGCCTGCGCTTCGTGCTGGAGGACTCCGGCACCGCGGTCGTGCTCACGACGGAGGCCCTGGCGGGATCGCTGCCCCCAGGTACCTGCACGCTTCTTCTGGACCGGGAGGAGCTCCCAGCCGCTGACGACTCTCCGGCGGCGGTCGCTCCGATCGCTCCGGAGACGGCCGCCTACGTCATCTACACCTCCGGCTCCACCGGCCGGCCCAAGGGCTGCGTCGTGGAGCACCGCAGCCTGGGCAACCACCTGGAGGCCGTGCGGCGGCGGTATCTCTCCGGCCGGGTCGAAACTCTGCCCCTGCTGAGCGGGCTGCCGTTCGACGCCTCCCTCAAGCAGCTCCTCGGCCCCCTGACCTGGGGCGGCGAGGTCGTGGTGGTGCCCGACGAGGCCGTCTCCGATCCGTCCGCGCTGCTGCGAGCCCTTGCCGGACTGCCCCGCGTGGCCCTGAACTGCGTGCCGTCCCTCTGGCGGGCGCTGCTCGACCTGCCCGATTGGGACGGAGTCGATCTCGCCGCCCTCTGGGTCGGCGGCGAGGCCACGGACGCCCGCCTGTTGGAGCGCACCTTCGAGCGCTTCCCGGACCTGGAGGTCCTCAACCTCTACGGCCCCACCGAGGTCACGGTCAACGCCACCCTGGCCACGCTCCGGCCCGGGGAGGACGTGACGATCGGCGGACCCGTGCCCAACGGCCGGGTCTACCTGCTCGATGCCGACCTCCAGCCCGTTCCCCTGGGCGTGGCGGGCGAGATCTTCGCCGGCGGACTCGGCGTGGCTCGCGGCTATCTCGGACGGCCTGATCTGACCGCCGAGCGCTTCCTCCCGGATCCGTTCGGCGGGACCGGAACGCGTCTCTACCGCACCGGCGACGTGGGCCGGTGGAACGGCGACGCCGGCGACGACCGGCTGGAGTTCCTCGGCCGCCGCGACCACCAGGTGAAGCTCCGGGGCTTCCGCGTCGAGCTGGGCGAGATCGAGGCCGTCCTGCGCCGCCACCCCGCGGTCTCCGAAGCGGTGGTGACCGTCCGCGACGACGAGCGCCTGGTCGGCTACCTGGTGGCCGAGCGGGGACAGACCGTGTCCGAGCCCGAGCTGCGCGCCCTCGCCCAGGAGCACCTGCCGCGCTTCATGGTCCCGGCGGCCCTGGTGGTGCTGCCCGAGCTGCCGCGGACCCCGTTCGGCAAGGTCGACCGCGCCGCCCTGCCGGCTCCCGAGGCCGCCCAGGACGACTTCGTGCCCCCGTCCAGCCCGGCCGAGGAGCTGGTGGCCGGACTGTTCGCCCAGCTCCTCCGGCTCGACCGCGTCGGCGCCCGCAGCCACTTCTTCGACCTCGGCGGACACTCCCTGCTCGCCACCCAGGTGATCGCCCGGGTGCGCGAGATCTTCGGCGTGGACGTGCCGCTGCGCGCGCTGTTCGACGGCCCCACGCCCGCCGATCTCGCGGCCCGCATCGAGCGCGAGCTGGCGGCCGGGAGCGGCCTGCAGGTGCCGCCGCTGCAACCGGCTTCCCGTACGAGCCCGCTGCCTCTCTCGTTCGCGCAGCAGCGGCTCTTCTTCCTGGACCGCCTCACGCCGGGATCGCCGATCTACAACGTCCCCGGCGCCATGCGCCTGCTGGGCGAGCTCAATGTCGAGGCCCTCGCCCGCGCCTTGGGGACGATCCGCGAGCGGCACGAGGTGCTGCGCACCGTGTACACCCTTGCGGCCGACGCAGAGGACGGCGAAGCCGTCCAGCGCGTCCTGCCCGCCGAGCCGTTCGAGCTGCCCGTGACCGATCTCGACGAGCCGGAGCTGCCGGGCTTCGCCCGCGAGGAGGCGCGCCGGCCGTTCGATCTCGAGCGCGGCCCGGTGTTCCGCGCCCGCCTCGCGCGGCTCGCTCCGCAGGACCACGCCCTGCTGCTCAACGTCCACCACGTCGCCTTCGACGGCTGGTCCGTAGGCATCCTGGTACGCGAGCTGACCGCGCTCTACGAGGCGTTCTCGGAGGGACGAACACCCGCGCTCCCCGAGCTGCCTGTGCAGTATGCCGACTACGCGGCCTGGCAGCGGGGATGGCTGCGCGGCGAGACCCTGGACCGGCAGCTCGGCTGGTGGCGGGACCGGCTCGCCGGTCTGCCGCCGCTGCTGGAGCTGCCGATCGACCGGCCGCGGCCGCCCGTCCAGGGCTCCCGGGGTGGACGGATGGAGCTTCCGCTGGACACGACTCTGGACAGCCTCTGCCGCGCCCGGGGCGTCACCCTGTTCATGGCGCTCCTCGCCGGCTTCCAGGCCCTGCTCGGCCGCCTCACCGGCCGCGAGGACCCGCCGGTGGGCACCCCCATCGCCAACCGCCACCGGGCCGAGACCGAGGGGGTGATCGGTCTCTTCGTGAACACCCTGGCGCTGCCCGCCGACCTCTCGGGCGACCCCACCTTTGCCCAGCTCCTCGCGCGGGTGCGGGACGTCACCCTGGACGCCTACGCGCACCAGGACCTCCCCTTCGAGAAGCTCGTGGAAGAGCTGCGCCCGGAGCGCGGACTGAGCCACGCGCCGGTGTTCCAGGTGATGCTGATCCTCCAGAACGCGCCGCTGGCGCCGCCCGCGATCGAGGGGCTGGACCTCCAGGCCTTGCCGGTCGACACCGGCACGGCCAAGTTCGACCTCACCCTCGGGATCGTGGACCGACCGGCCGGTGATCGCCTCGTGCGTCTCATCCAGGCCGAGTACGCCCGCGATCTCTTCGACGGCTCGACCGTGGCGCGGCTCCTGGGCTCGCTGGCGGGTCTCCTGAGCGCGGCCACGGCCGATCCCGGGCGGCGGCTCTCGGATCTCCCCCTGCTCACGGACGCCGAGCGCCACCAGTCCCTGGTCGAGTGGAACGACACCTCGGTGTTCTCCGGGCTCTCCAGGGAGGCGTGCCTTCACGACCTGGTCGCCGCCCAAGCCGCGCGCACGCCGGACGCCGTGGCCGTGGTCTGCCGGGGCGAGCGGGTCACCTACGCAGAGCTGCTGCGCCGCTCCTACCGGCTGGCCAACCACCTGCGGAGCCTGGGCGTCGGCGACGAGCGGCCGGTAGGCGTCTGCCTGGAGCGGACGCCCGACCTTGTCTCCGGCCTGCTGGGGATTCTCGCGGCGGGCGGGGTCTACGTGCCCCTCGACCCGGCCTACCCGGCCGAGCGCCTGGCCCTACTCCTGGAGGACTGCGCGCAGGGCTTCGACGCGCCGCTGGTCGTCACCCGGGAGCCGCTGCTGGAGCGCCTCGGCCGGCCGGTCCGGTCCGTCTGCCTGGACCGTGATTCCTTCACTGATGAGAGCGATCCGCGGGCCGGGGTGCTGCCGGGCCATCTCGCCTACCTCATCTACACCTCGGGATCGACAGGCCGGCC
>JANOCF010000053.1:0-1857 GCA_031412055.1 Holophagales bacterium
TGAGCGCCAGCTTCTTCACCATCACCTGGTAGATCTCGTCGTACTCCTCCACCGTCTCCGGGTAGAAGAGGGGGATGTGCTCCTCGGCCCGGCCCTGGCGCTTGAGGTCGATGGGCAGCAGGTCGGGACGGCTGGTGATCAAGAACCAGAGGATCTTGCCGCGATAGCGGGTATCGCCCATGAAGGCCGCGATCTGCGCGAAGACCCGGTTCTGGGTGCCGGAGTCGCCCGACGCCTCGCGGTTGCCCAGCGCCGCGTCCGCCTCGTCGATCACCACGCCCACGGGCGTGAGCGAGGCCAGGATCTTGAGGATGCGCTCCAGGTTGGCCTCGGTCTCGCCCACCCACATCGAGCGGAAGTTCTTGAGCTTCACGCAGGGAAAGCCGATCTCGTTGGCGAAGCACTCCACCAGGAATGTCTTGGAGCTGCCCACCGGGCCGCAGACCAGGTAGCCCATGGGCACGGCCGCGGGGTTGCCCCGCGCGATGGCCCGCGCGGCGCGGCGGAGGCGGTCCTTGACGGCAGGCATGCCCGCCACCATCGAGAGGTCGTACTTGGGCTCCAGGTACTCCAGGAGGCCGAGCCCCTCGGTCTCGATGACCTCCTTCTTGACCCGGCGCACCCGGTCCCGCGTCAGAACCTCGGCGTTGGCATCGGCGCCGTCGAGCATCTGGGCGAGCTGGACACGGGTCATGCCCGCGGTGAGCTCGGCCAGGCGGTTCGGGGGCAGCTCCGACATCTTCCGGTACCACTCGGACGAACGCACCGCCTCCAGGTACTCCTGTCGCTCCTCCTGGGTGGGACGGACGACCTCGACCTCCCGCGTGGAGTGGGCGCGCAGCAGCTTGGGATCGAGGTCGGCCAGGTTCTCGGTCACCAGCACGATGACGATGTTCTTGGCCAGGAGAACCGGGTCCTGCGACCACTTCCGCAGGTAGACCAGGACGGCCCGGTCCTCGGGTCCGCGGTTGGACACCTCGGCGGCCGGGACCACGGTCTCCGCGAAAGGCAGGAGAAGGACCACCGGCCGCGCCGGCGTGAGTGACGCGCAGTGCCGGAAGTAGGAGTCGAGCAGGGCGAAGCAGTTGGCGGCATCGCGAGGCAGGCGATCCGCCCAGGTCGTGCCGTGGACCGCGTCATAGTTGCGCAGCCGCTCCTCGAAGTGGGAGCGCGCCGTGGGCGAGGCGAAGCCCAGCCCTTCGGCGCGGTTGTAGGTGAGGATCGACGGCCAGCCCGCGAACAGATCCGCGCAGAGGAACTCCTCCAGCGACAGGAAGCGGAAGCCGGCAGGCCCCCGCATCGGGATCAGGTCCGCGTGGACGCCATGGATGACGAACGTGTTCGCCTGCTTGGCCCGCACCGCGCGGACGAGATCCGCCGCCCAGGAGGGCAGCGATTCGAGGAACGCGGCGGGCATGGGTGCGATGGTCACCATCCGGAATCCGGCTTACGTCCCGGACACTTTCTGGGGCGTGGACTGCGATGTCTGCGGGATCGACTCGGTCGGGAACGGCGCGGCCTCGCGCACGGAGTCGGGCTTTTTGATGCCCATCTCCACCTCGAACTCGGAGAGGATCCCCTGAGCCTGGAGCGAGCGCGCCTTGCGCTCGGTCTTGATGCGCTCGACGTCGAGCCCGCCGGTCGCGACTTCCACTGCCGCCTTGGCCTCGGCGGAGCGCTGCTTGATCTCGTCCAGGTACTTGTCGGCGGTGGCGCCGGTGCCGTAGGTGTCCAGCTCGGCCAGGGCCGAGGCGGCGCTCTTGAGCACGGCGGCCTTCTTCGACTCCTGGATGGCCTTGCGGCTCTGCTCGATCTTCAGACGCAGCTTCTGCTTGATGTCCTCCACCGTGATCTGGG
>JANOCF010000054.1:0-9609 GCA_031412055.1 Holophagales bacterium
AGATCTCCCGTGCGGTACAGCCGCTCCCCACCATGCGGGCTGAACGGGTCGGGGATGAACCTCTCGGCGGTCAGGTCCGGGCGGCGCAGGTAGCCCCGCCCCACGCACTCTCCGCCAAGGCACAGCTCGCCCTCAACACCCGGAGCCACGGGGCGCAGATCCGGGTCCAGCACATGGGTCCGGACATTCGTCACGGCACGGCCGATGTGCGGTGGCCTCTCCCCCATCGGCGACACCCGTGCCGCCGTGACCACGATCGAGGCCTCCGTGGGACCGTAGACGTTGCTCACCTCGAACGGCAGTCCGAGAGCAGGGCGGCGCAGCAGCCGGTCTCCCGCCACCTGCAGCACTCGCAGACGGAGGCCCGGAGGGGCCGGCTCGCCCAGGACCGCCTCGGCAACCGGTGTCGGCAGGAAGGCCACCGTGATCCCTTCCCGCGCGGCCCACGGCAGGAACTCGGCGGGCGAGAGCACCACCTCCCACGGCGGCAGGTGAAGCGAGGCGCCGGCCGTCAGAGCCGGCCACATCTCCCAGGCCGACGCGTCAAAGCCCGGCGACGCCACCATGGAGACGCGATCGCCGGGGCCCAGGCCATAGTGGCCGCGGTTCCAGGCCACGACGTTCGACAGCCCGCGATGGCGCAGCTCGGCGCCTTTGGGCGCGCCGGTCGAGCCCGAGGTGTAGATCACGTAGGCCAGGTTGTCGGCGTCCGCCTCCACCGCGGGCGGACCGATGTCTTCGCCCGGAACCCGGTCGAGGAGCACGAGGTTGGCGGGAAGCGCAAGACCCGGAAACCGTCCCAGGATCGGCTCCGTGGTCAGCAGAACTCGAGATCCGGAATCCTCCAGGATGTACCGGATGCGCTCGGCCGGTTGGGCAGGATCGATGGGCAGGTAGGCGCCGCCCGCCTTGTGGGTCGCCACCGCAGCCAGGATGAGCTCGGGAGAACGCTCCAGCAGCAAGACGACGAGAGCCTCGGGGCCGACCCCGAGCCGTCTCAGGTGCCGGGCCAGGCGCTCGGACCGGGCATTCAGCTCGCCATAAGAGAGAGAGAGACCGCGGGCCGAGACCGCCAGAGCCCATGGCAACGCATCCGCCCTCTCCTCGAAGAGGAGGTGCACGGTCTGGTCGTCGTGGACTTCATCTAGACCAAGCCTCTTGGGGATGCGAGCCGTCCTATCTGCCATTTAACCAACGTGCGCCGGCGGCTCGGATCCGGGACACATTGCAATAGGTGAATTTGCCTTGAGCCCTTGCTTTTTCAATAGGTTGCTACTACCGAGCATTGCCGGCCTCTCTTTCGAGCAGCTCCCGCACCTCGACCTCGGACAGTCCTTCCAGCTCGGCCAGGAGATCCTGAAGATCCGGCGAGCCCTCGGACTCGGCCAGGGCGTGCCGTCCGGCCGCTTCAGCGAAGCCTGCCAGGGTAGGCGACTCGAACAGCGCTTGCAGAGGCAGCTCCGTCCCGAGGGCCTCCTGGAGCCGCGACAGCACCTTGGTGGCGAGCAGCGAATGGCCGCCCAGTTCCCAGAAGCTGTCGTTGACGCCGATGCGCTCTACACCCAGCACCTCCCGCCAGACCTCCGCCACCTGCTCCTCCAGAGGGGTCCGAGGGAGGATGAGATCCTCTCCCCGCTCGGGCGATTCGGGCACCGGCAGCGCGCGCCGGTCCACCTTGCCGTTGGGAGTGAGGGGCAGCCCGGACAGGATCACAAAAGCCGCGGGAATCATGTAGGCGGGAAGCCGGGGCTCCAGGAAGGCCCGCAGCGCGGCAGCCTCCGGGAGGCGCTCCGAGCCCGGTACCAGGTAGGCCACCAGCCGCCGGTCTCCGGGGACGTCCTCCCGCACGGCCACCACAGCCGCCCCGACATCGGGGTGCGCGGCCAGGGCGGCCTCAATCTCCCCCAGCTCGATGCGGAAGCCGCGGATCTTCACTTGGTGGTCGGTACGACCCTGGAACTCGATCTGCCCCGAAGGGAGAAGCCTTGCCAGGTCTCCGGTGCGATAGAGCCGCTCTCCGACGACACCGCCGAAGGGATCGGGCACGAAGCGGTCCGCGGTCAACTCCGGCCGGCCGCGGTAGCCCCGAGCCAGCCCTTCCCCCGCCAGGCACAGCTCGCCCGGCACGCCCACCGGCACCGGCCGCAGATGGGCATCAAGGATGTGGACCCGTGTGTTCGCGATGGGAGAGCCGATCCCGGGCGCCCGCTTGCCATCCGGAGCCACGCGCCCGGCCGTGGCCACCACGGTGCTCTCCGTGGGGCCGTAGCAGTTGATCAGCTCGAAGGGGAGGTCCGGCGCCGGACGCAGCAGCAGCCGGTCGCCGCCGGTGAGCAGGGTCCGCAGGGCGAGCCGCTCCGGCAGTTCCTCGATCAGGATCGCTTCGGCCAGCGGCGTGGGCAGGAAGGACACGGTGATCCCCTGCTCCGCCATCCACGCGAGAAGCGCTCGAGGCTGGAGCACGATCTCCGGCGGCGGCAGGTGCAGCGAGGCTCCGGCCGTGAGCGGCGCCCAGGTTTCCCAGACCGAGGCGTCGAAGCCCGGTCCCGCCAGCACGGTGCACCTGTCGCCCGGCTCAAGGCCGCAGGTCCGGCCGTGCCATGACACCAGGTTGGACAGCCCGCGGTGGCGCAGCTCCGTGCCCTTGGGCAGCCCGGTGGACCCCGAGGTGTAGATCACGTAGGCAAGGTCCGAGCGAGGTGCTTCGTCTCCCGGCTCGTCGGTTCCCTGGATCTCGTCGGTCGTCAGCAAATCCGAGGTCAGGAGCAGGGCCGCGCCGGAATCCTCCAGGATCCAGGCAAGCCGCTCCGCCGGGTGCGCGGGGTCTACGGGCAGGTAGGCGCCGCCCGCCTCCAGGACCGCCAGGGCCGCGATGACCAGGTCGGGCGAGCGCTCAAGGCACAGGGCCACGACTGCTTCCGGTCCTACCCCCTGTCTGCGCAGCTTCTTGCCCAGGACGCCCGCCCGGTGGACCAGCTCGCCGTAGGTGAGCTGGCCACCCCTCCACGAGAGCGCCAGGGCTTCGGGCGCACGCTCCGCCCACCGGCGGACGAGGTGATGGACCGGCTCGTCTGGGATCGGCTCCGCGGTCTGGTTCCACTCCGTGGTCACCTGCAGCAGCTCCGCGGGTGTCAGGAGCGGCAGGCCGGAGACGGGAGCATCGGGATCGGCGGTGATCCCTTGCAGGAGCACCTTCAGATGCCCGAGCCAGCGCCGCACCGAGTTGCCGTCGAAGAGGTCAGCCGCGTACTCGGCGACCGCGGCCAGACCCTCGCGGGTCTCTCCGAGGAACAGGGAGAGGTCAAACTTCGAAGTGCCGGACCCCACGTCGGCGATTTCCAGGCCCAAACCAGGAGCCAGCTCCGACTCTCCAGGGCGATCGAAGCGAGCTGACTGCCAGGAGAAGACCACCTGGAACAGGGGGGTACGAGAGAGGTCCCGCCCCTCGGCCAACTCCAGCACCAGTCTTTCAAAGGGGAGATCCTGGTGCGCGTACGCCTGGAGGGCCGTCTCGCGGACCCGCGCGACGATCGTGGGGAAGGCCAGGTTGCCTGACAGGTCCGCCCGCAGCACCAGGGTGTTGACGAAAAACCCGATCAGCCCCTGGACCTCGGACCGGCTTCGGTTAGCAACCGGTGTTCCCACAAGGAAGTCGTCCTGCCCGGTGAGGCGCTGCAGCAGGGCCTGGAAGGCTGCCTGAAGCGTCATGAACAGGGTGGACCGGCAGCGCCGCCCCAACCGCTCCAAGTCCCCCAGGAGCCCCGAGGGGAGCAGATCCCGCACGAAACCGCCGCGGAGGCTCTGCACTGCGGGCCGGGGACGATCGAGCGGCAGCTCCAGGCTCGGCGGGCTGCCCGCCAGACGCTCACGCCAGTAGGAGAGCTGGGTCTCCAGGACCTCGCCCGAAAGCCACTGCCGCTGCCAGGCCGCGAAGTCGGCGTAGCGCACGGGCAGAGACGGCAGAGGAGAGGGCCGGCCAGCCGCGAAAGCCTGGTAGAGAGTTCCAAGCTCCCGACGCAGCACATCCAGAGACCAGGCATCGAAGGAGATGTGGTGGACTCCAAGGACCAGGAGGTGCTCCTCGGCCGCGATCCGTAGCAGGATCGCCTTCAGCATGGGGCCGCGCCGCAGGTCGAAGGGACGCTGACCTTCCACGGCCGCCAGCCGGGAGGCCTCGGCCTGCCGCGCCGTCTCCGGAATCGTGGAGAGGTCGATGCGGGGCATCCGCGGAGGCGCGAAGGGCAGGACGAGCTGCACCGGCTCGCCGTCCACCGCCGCGAACAGCGTGCGGAGCGGCTCGTGCCGACGCACCACCTCCCCGAGGGCCGCGGCCAGCGCCACGGGATCGAGGGGACCGCGCAGGCGCAGCTCCCGGACGACGTTGTACGCGATCGAGCCGGGCTCCAGGCAGTTCAGGAACCAGAGCCGCTCCTGCGCAAAGGAGAGTGGGAGCGTCCCGGCGCCGGCCTGGGGCAGGAGCGGCGGGGCGCTCTGCCCTCCACGAAGCGCCTCCTCCACCCGGGCGGCGAGGCCGGCTACGGTGCGCCGTTCGAATACCGAGCGCACGTCCAGCTCGGCACCAAATGCCTCCCTCACCCGGGCGAGAAGACGGATGGCGAGCAGCGAGTGGCCTCCGAGATCGAAGAAGTCGTCGGCCGGGCCCACCTTCTCGCAGCCCAGCAGCTCGGCGAATACGGTCGCCATCAGTTCCTCGGATGGGCTCGCGGCGAAGTCCGGCGCGGTGCCGGCCTCGGGCTCGGACAGGGCCGATATCGCCGACAGCGCCCAACGGTCGAGCTTTCCATTGGGGGTCAGGGGCAGCGCGTCCAGAAAGACGATCTCGGACGGAACCATGGGCTCGGGCAGCCTCTCTCCCAGCCATGCCCGCAGCCCGCTCCAGGGCGGGGCCTCCCCGTATGTCACCACGTACGCGGCCAGGCGCACCTCCACGGCACGCGTGACCGGCAGGACCGCCGCCTCCCGCACTCCGGGATGGCGGGCCAGCATGGCCGCGACCTCGCCGGGCTCGACCCGGTGTCCACGGACCTTCACCTGGTCGTCGGCCCTGCCCAGGAACTCCAGGTCACCCGAGGACAGCCAGCGTGCCCGGTCGCCGGTCCGGTACAGGCGCGCGCCGTCCCCTGCGGGATCAGGGAGAAACCTCTCGGCCGTCAGGTCCGGCCGTCCCAGGTAGCCACGGGCCACCTGCGCGCCCCCGACCCAGAGCTCCCCCGGCACGCCGGGGGGGACCGGCTGCAGACCGTGATCGAGCAGCCGTACCAGGGTGCCCGGCAGCGGTCGGCCCAGCGGCAGCTTCTCCCCTCGGCGCTCTCCCTCCAGGTCGAAGGTGAGCACGCCCACCGTGGTTTCGGTCGGGCCGTAGTGGTTGAGAACCCGGCATCCGGGAGCCAACTCGCGCACCCGGTCCACCAGTTCCCAGCTCGAGGCTTCGCCGCCTACGACGAGACGCCGCCGTGGCAGCACACGCTCCGGCCGCGGCGCCGCCGCCAACAAGGCTGCGAGGTGCGAGGGGACGATCTTCAGCACATCCACCGGATGCTTCTCGAAGAGCCCGGCCAAGCGGGCCGGATCCGCGGCCATCTCCCGGGGGACGACGTGCAGCGTCCCACCCGAGGCCAGCGCGCCGAAGACCGAGGTGTGGGCCAGGTCCGCGGCGAAGGTAGTAACGGTGGCGAAGCTCGACCCTTCGGGCACATCCAGCCGCTCCAGCGCTCCGGCCAGGTAACGGGCAAGTTGCCGATGCTCCACGCCCACTCCCTTGGGCTCGCCCGTGGAGCCCGAGGTGTAGAGCACGTAGGCGAGGCTCGACGGCTCCGGACTATCGACCGGAGCGCCCACGTCCTCCTGCCCATCCTCCTGGGCGGCGGTCTCGACCAGCACCGTGGGCACGCACCCAATGTCCTGCGCCAGCTGCGCACTCCCCACGAGAGCCAGGGCGCCGGAGCCCTCCAGGATGCGCTGGCGACGACCGGCCGGCTGATCGGGATCAAGGGGCACGTACGCAGCTCCGGAACGGAGAACGCCGAGGATTGCCACCAGCATCTCGGTCGAGCGCTCAAGACAGACAGCCACCCGCGCCTCCGGGCCGGCCCCGAGGCGGCGGAGAGACCGCGCGAGCCGGGCGGAGCGGAGGTCCAGCTCGCCCCAGGAGAGCAACGTTCCGCCCGAGACTACGGCGGCGGCCTCGGGAGTCCTCTCCGCCCAGACGGAGAACCGCTCCAGGATCGTGGGAGGCTCGTCCGCGGGTCGTGCGGCGCCGCTCCAGGCTTCCAGCTCCCGGCGCTCCACTTCAGCCAGAAGCGGAAGCCCGCGCAGGCCGGCCTCCGGAGACGCGGCCATGCCCGCCAGGAGGTTGTGGAACCAGCCGGAGAAGCGCGCCACGGTCGACGCGTCGAAGAGGTCGGACTCGAACTCCCAGCCCATGGCCATGCCGCCGTCTTCGGTCTGCCCCAGGTACAGCGTGAGGTCCATCTTCGAGGCACCTGTCCGAGTCCCTCGCTGATCAAGGACCAGCCCGGGCGCCAGGTCGCGGGACGGTTGGGACGCGCCTCCCGTGACGAGGAATGCCTGCACCAGCGGGTTGCGGGAGAGGTCGCGCTCGGGCGCCAGAGCCTCCACCAGCCTCTCGAATGGCAGGTCCTGGTGGTCGTAGGCTCCCAGCATGAGATCGCGCGTGCGCGTCAGATGGCGGGAGAAAGCCGGCCCGTCTGAGAAGTCGCCGCGCATGGCCAGGGTGTTGACGAAGAGCCCGATCAGGTTCTCAACCTCGATGCGCCGGCGATTGGCGATGGGCGTGCCTACCACAAGGTCGTCCACCCCCGACAGCCGGGACAGAAACGCCTGGAAAGCGGCCAGAAGGACCATGAACACGGAGGCCTCTCCGCTGCGGCCGAGGGATGTCAGCGCCTCGACGAGATCCGGAGGCAGGTAGTCGCTGTAGTGGTCGGCGCGGAAGCTGCGCCGGGCAGGCCGCGGCCGGTCCGTGGGCAGATCCAGGGAGGCCGGGACTCCATCCAATCGCTCGCGCCACCAGGCCAGCTCCGCCTCCAGCACCTCCCCCGAGAGCCAGCGCCGCTGCCAGACCGCGTAGTCGGCGTACTGCACAGGGAGATCGGGCAGCACGGGGGGCTGTCCCTCGCAGAAGAACCGGTAGCTCGCGGAGAGCTCCTGCACCAGCAGCCCTATGGACCAGCCGTCGGAGATGATGTGGTGCATCGAGGCCAGCAGCCGGTGCTCGGCCGGGCCTACCCGCAGGAGGAGGGTGGTCAGCAACGGTCCCTGTGCGAGGTCGAATGGCAGGATCGCCAGCCGATCTTCGAGACGGGCCGCTTCCGCCGCGGGATCTGGCAGGTCCGCGAGGTCCACAACGGACAGGGCGCAGGGGGAAAAGTCCCGGATCACCTGTACCGGCTCCCCCCCAGGCCCTTCCCTGAAGACGGTCCGCAACACCTCATGACGCCGCAGGATCCCGTTCAGGGCGGCAGCCAGCGCCTCCACCCGCAGGCCACTGCCGCCAACCCCGTGAAGGCTCAGGACCACCGGCACGTTGTACGCCGCCGAGCCGCTCTCCAGGTGGTCGAGGAACCAGAGGCGCTCCTGCGCGAAGGAGAGAGGGGCCTCCTCACCCTCCCGCCGTACCCGGCCCAGCGGAGGCACCCCGGACCGGCCGCCGGCGGGCGCCTCCGGGAGCATTGCCTCCTTCCCCGACAGGCCCTCCAGTTCCCTCAAGGCGTCCTCGATGCTCTGGCCGCTGCTGGCGAGGACAGCCTCGCCGATGGCCTTGGAAAACTCGCACAGCGAAGGGGAGGAGAACATCGCCTGCAGCGGGAGGTCGACGCCGAAGGCGTCCGACAGGCGGGCCAGCACGCGCGTAGCCAGGATGGAGTGGCCGCCCAGGTCCCAGAAGCTGTCGTGGACACCCACTCGCTCCACTCCCAGGACCTCCCGCCAGACCGCTGCCACCTCCTCCTCCAGTTCGGTCCGGGGTGCAAGGAACCCGACCTGGGCCTCCACCGGCGCCGACTCCGGTGCCGGCAACGCCTTACGGTCCACCTTCCCGTGAGGTGTCAGGGGTAGCTCGTCCAGGAAGACGAAGGCCGACGGCATCATGGGCTCGGGCAGCGCCTGCCGGAGCGCCGCGCGCAGGCCATCGGCCGTCGCCTCCTCTCCCCGCGCCACGACGTAGGCGACCAGACGCTGGTCTCCCGCCCGGTCCTCGCGGGCCAGGACCACGGCCGTCCCTACGCCGGGCTGACGGGTCAGGACCGACTCGACCTCCCCCAGCTCGATGCGGAAGCCCCGCACCTTGACCTGGTGGTCGAGTCTCCCCAGGTAGTCCAGCTCGCCGTCGGGACGAAGCCGCGCCAGGTCGCCGGTGCGGTACATGCGCCCGCCCGGCTCCGGCGAGAACGGATCGGGAACGAAGCGCTCCGCGGTCAGCTCCGGACGGCCGAGGTAGCCGCGAGCGAGGCCGCCGCCCGCGAGGCAGAGCTCGCCCGGCACGCCCACGGGCAGCCGCTCCTGGCAACGGTCCACGATGTAGGCCCGGGTGTCGTCCACCGGCCTGCCAATGGACGGCGGCCGGTCTGTCGCGTCCCCCACCCGCGTCCAGGTGGAGTAGGTCGTGTCCTCCGACGGGCCGTAGAGGTTGTACAGCCGCTCCGTCCCAGGCCGCGCGTAGACCCGGTCGGCCAGGGTCCGGGACAGCGCCTCCCCCGCCAGGTTGATAGTGCGAACGGAAGTCGGCATACCCTTGTCTCGAAGGAGCTCCGCGATTGCCGAAGGCACGGTATTGACCAGGGTCGCCTCGATGCCCGCGGGGAGCATCCCGGGGACGGCGAGGGACGGCAGGGCCAGCGCGTTTTCAACCAGGATCACGGTCCCGCCCCAGGCCAGTGGGACGAACATCTCGAACACAGAGAGGTCGAAGGTGACCGCGGTGCAGGCGACCACGCCGCTCAGTTCCTCCGGCGAGAACGCGCCCCGCGCCCAGTGCGCCAGCCGCACGGCGCTGCGGTGTTCGATGGCCACGGCCTTGGGCCGGCCGGTTGAGCCGGAGGTGTAGATGAGGTAGGCGAGGTTGCCGGAATTCGGAGAGGGCGCAGCATGCTGCGCCCCTACACCCACATCTCCCATAACTCCAGCCGGTTCGGCCGTGTCGAGGAGCACGGGCTGCGCCGCCGCCCCCCCCGGCAGACTCTCCATCAAACCGTTCCGGGTCACCAGGAAGCGGGCGCCACTATCATCCAGGAGAAAGCCCAGGCGCTCCGCCGGGTAGCGGGGATCGAGCGGCACGTAGAAGCCGCCGGAGCGCAGCACCGCCAGGAGGGCGATCACCAGGTCGGCCGATCGCTCCAGGCAGACCGCGACCCCCACCTCGGGTCCGGCCCCCAGCGCGGCCAGCCTGCGTGCCAGCCGGGCCGTCCGCTCCTCCAACTCGCCATACGTGAGGAGAGTGCCGCCCGCGAGCAGGGCCGGCGCGCCCGGTGTGCGCCGCGCCTGGGCCTCGAACAGGCCGTGCAGCAGCTCTCCGTCCGGATGGCCTCGGTGCGCTTCCTCATTCCAGGCCGCGAGCTGGGCCTGCTCCTC
>JANOCF010000055.1:0-1693 GCA_031412055.1 Holophagales bacterium
GCACCGGCGGCCACCAGCGCCTTCACGCCGCTCTGCTCCCCGGAGAGAGCCGACCGGCCGAGGAGGACCAGCCGGGCTCCGGCCGTCCGCGCCAGATGACCGGCGAGGGCGAGGCCGAGGGTGCCCAGGCCGCCGGTGATCAGGTACGTACTGCCTTCGCGAAGGAGCGCAGGCCGCCCCACGGCCTGGCCGAGGGGGGCAGGCGCGAACACGGGCAGCCAGCGGTGCGGGCCGCGCCAAGCGGTCACCAAATCGGCCGACGCTTCCGCCAGGTCCGCGAGCAACCGGTCGCCGAGCTGCGGTCCGATCTCGCCGGCATCGACGTCGATCAGCCGGCAGGCGATCTCCGGGTGCTCCTGGGGGATCACCCGCAGCGGCCCGAAGAGGGTGGCCTTTCCGGGATCGAGCCGGTCCCGCCAATCGACGTCGCACAGCCCGTCGGCGATGACGCAGATCTCGACCGGGTTCCGCCGCCCGGCCAGCGCTCGGGCGAGGGAGATCAGGGTCTGGTAGCCGCGTGCCAGCGTTTCGCCGGGCTCTTGTCCGGCTGTGTCCAGGCTCCAGAGGTGGAGGACGCGATCGGGCGGCGCGCCGAGTTCGGCGAGCAGGGCGTCGAAGCCGTCGGCGGCATGCAGGCCGGCGGTGTACCGCCACGTGGCCACCGTGCAGCCGGCCGCGGCCAGGCGCTCCGCCAGGTGGTCGCCGAGGCCGAGCGGATCGAGGAGCACCAGCCAGCGGCCGGCGAGGGCCTGCGTTCCACTGCGCAGCCGGGGGGCGCGCTGCCAGGAGGGGACGTGGAACCACGCGGCCCTGTCTTCCAGCTTCTCCGGGACCTCCGGCGCCGCCCGCCGCGAGATGATCCCCGGTTCGAGCCAATACCGTTGGCGCTCGAACGGATACGCCGGCAGCGGCACCCGGCGGCGCCGCTCGTCGCCGTGGAAACCGGACCAGTCGATCTCGACGCCGGAGAGCCAGAGGCGGCCCAGACTCTGCAGCAGGTAGCGCTGGTCCGGCTGCCGGTCCAGCTCGTGACGCAGGGACGAGAGGACGACGCGGTCCGCCGCCTCTTCGCTCCCTGCGGACACCGTCTGCTGGAGGGCCAGGCTGCCCAGCGTCTGCCCCGGCCCCATCTCCAGCAGAACCCGCCCCGGCTCGCGCCACAGCTCGGCGACGCCGTCGGCGAAGCGGACCGGCGACACGAGGTGGCGCACCCAGTACTCCGGGTCCGTGGCCTGGTCGGGAGAGATCCAGGTCCCGGTGACGTTCGAGACATACGGGATGCGTGGCGGCGCCAGGGCGATGGCGCGCAGCAGGTCCCGCAGCTCCTCCGCGGCCGGCTCCATCATCCAGGAGTGAAAGGCCTGGTCCGCCTGCAGACGGCGGCTGGGCAGCCCCTCCTCGGCGAGCCGCCGCTCCTGCGCCGCGACCGCGGCCGGAGGGCCGGAAAACACCGATACCGCCGGGGCGTTGATGGCGGCCAGGGAGAGCTCCGGGGTGAGCCGCGCCCGCGCCTCCTCCCCGGAGAGCGGCACGGCCAGCAGGGCTCCCGGCGCGAGCTCCCCGATCAGGCGGGCGCGCCGCGCAACGAGCGCCAGGGCGTCGGGAAGCTCCATCACGCCGGCCAGGCAGGCCGCCGTGTACTCCCCCAGGCTGTAGCCGAGAAGGGCCTCCGGCCGTGCTCCCCAGCTCATCC
>JANOCF010000056.1:0-6773 GCA_031412055.1 Holophagales bacterium
TACCGGCCACGAGCCCTGGCTGTCGGACGGCACGCGCTCAGGCACTCGCCGCATCGCGGACATCTGTCCCGGGGAATGCAGCTCTCATACGGGATTCAACGGGACCTACGGCGACCGTATCTTCCTTACTGTGGACGACGGCACTTCCGGCTACGAGCCCTGGTTGACGGACGGCACCCCGGACGGCACCCGGAAGCTGGGCGATCTCTGTCCCGGGCCTTGCAGCTCTGATCCCTTCGGCGGCCGGCAGGTCGAAGGGGTGCTCGTATTCGTGGCAGGCGTGCCGGAGATGGGAGGAAGGGAGCTCTGGGTTTCCGACGGCACGTCGGCAGGCACTCGCGCCGTGACCGATTTCGTCCCCGAGAACTTCGTTCCGCGAAGTGTGTTCCATGGCATCGTACTTCCCGGGCAGCTCCTCTTCAGCGTGGACGACGGCATCCACGGCGCGGAGCTCTGGTCCCTTCCCGTGGGAGAGCAGAACGACCCGCCACCTCCGGCGGGGGAGTGGCTCGCGTCCAGCCGCGTGCCCGGGTTCCGCTTCAAGGTCCGGATCGCAGGCCAGACTTCCGGCCGCCAGGAGTCGGCCTGCATCGGCGAGACGCTTTGCGTCAGCGGAGCCCTGGCCGGACGGTCGGAGGTCTTCCTGCGGGTTGTGGGACCCAAGCCGAACGGATATCTCTGGCCGACGCTGGTCAAATTCTCCACCTCCCTGGTGGAGGTCTGGGCGGAGCAGACGGCCACAGGACAGATCCGCTACTACCGTCTGGAAGCTTCAGGACAGGGGAGCACCCTGCCGGGCATCGCGGACCGAACGGGCTTCCTCCCGGCAGGAACCGCGCTCGCGGCAGAAGACGCTCCGGTCACGGAGGAGCCTCCGCCGTCGGGCGACTGGATCGTCGCCGAGGGCGTTCCGGGGTTCCGGGTCAAGGCGCGCCTGTCCTCCGGGGGAGAGACCCGCTCCGTCCGCAAAGAGTCGTGCATCGGCGAGACTCTCTGCCTGAGCGGCGCCGTGGCCGGCCGGCCCGAGCTGTTCGTCCGCGTCGTGGGACCCAAGCCCAACGGTTATCTCTGGCCCACGCTGGTGCGCTTCACCACCTCGACGGTGGAGGTGTGGATCGAGCAGACGAAGACCGGGGATGTGCGCTACTACCGGCTCGAGGGGTTGCCCCGGGACAGCTCCGATCTAAGTGGCTACTTCGACCGGCAGGGGTTCCGTCCGTAGTATACTGAGGTAGGAGATAGTCATGGTCCTCAGACATGTCGAATTGACCGAAGAACAGAACGAGACGCTGGAGCAGCTCGCGGCTTCTCAGGGTCGCTCGGTCTCGGACCTGATCCGGTCCGGCGTCGACGCCGTGCTGACGGAGAGAGGCTCATACATCCGAGAGTCGGTGTGCGAGTACGACGCCGTGAACAGGCTTTCGCAGAGAGAGTCCGAGCTTCTCCTCCGGATCAACCGCGGATTGGCGGCAGGGATGGCGGAACGCTATCAGGAGCTGATGAGCCGTCGGCGGGCCGGATCGCTCGCAGGAGAAGAGTTGCGGGAGCTGCTGCGCCTCACCGAGGAATCGGAGCGGCTCCAGGCCGAACGGGTCGAGTTCCTTGCCGAGCTTGCCCGTCTGCGCGCCAAGCCTTTGGGCGTGCTGATCGAAGAGCTGGGAATCCGACCCTCTCCGAATGCCTGACGGCCGCCGAAGAAGCCGACAGAAAGAAGAGATCAGGTTCCGCGCCCGCGGGATCTGCGAGTACTGCCGCAGCCAGGAGCGGTTCGCGACCCAGGCTTTCTCTCTTGAGCACATCGTCCCTCTCCAGAGCGGTGGAGAAGGGGGCGAGGACAATCTGGCCCTGGCATGCCAGGGCTGCAACAACCACAAATACACCAAGACCCAGGCCGTTGATCCAGCGACGGAAGACCTCGTCCCTCTCTTCCACCCCAGACGCGACAGGTGGAGCGACCACTTCATCTGGACCTCCGATTTCGCTCGCGTAGTCGGCCTCACGCCTTCAGGTCGGGCCACGGTCGAGGCGCTGCAGCTCAACCGGCAAGGGCTCGTCAACCTGCGGCGGGCGCTCGCCCGATGCAGGGAGCACCCTCCCTCCGACTCGAAATAGTTTTGCTCATCGCGGCCGGAGCTCGGCGAGGAGCCGTGGCGAGGTCGACCGTTCCCAGGGACGCCGGTCGTAGTCTCCCCAGAGATGGGAGACCCGCAGGCCCGCGTCCCGGGCGCGCGACTCCAGCTCCTCGACGGACCACAGCCGGCCCGGAAAAGATGCCTGGCCCTCGAGCCGGCCGTGCCGCCTGTATTCGAAGCGGGCCGTGCACAGGCGGGTCCCGGGATCGCACCGCCAGGTCTCGCGGACACGCAGCGTGCTGTCCTGCGTGGAACGCTCCCGGACCAGTTCGCCGGCGGCCTCCCGCCGTTCCTGCGGCGGGAACCACGCGGCTTCGAGGACGAAGCGGCCGCCCGGGGCCATATGTCCGGCCACGGCGGCCAGCGCCCGATCCCGATCCTCGTCCTCCGTGAGATGGACGAAGGGATCGTCCACGGCCGCGACGAGGTCGAAGCGGGCGCCGAGCGCGATGTCGCGCATGTCAGCGGCCAGACAGGCGACGTGGGAGAAGCCGGCGAGGCGGCGGCGGGCCTGGGCGATCAGCTCGGGGCTGAGGTCGAAGGCCACGACCCGGCCGGCAGCGCGGGCCAGGAACTCGGTGGCCCGGCCGGTCCCGGCGCCGAACTCCAGCACCCGACAGCCCGTCGGCTCCCCTGCGAGCCGCGTCCAGAAGGCCTCGTCCCCGCGCCCGCGGAGCTCCTCCTCAAAGAAGGGGAGGATGCGGTGGTAGTAGTCGCGGACCTCGTCTCCGCTGGCCTGCTCGATCTCCGTTTCGGATGCTGTGGTGCTCATGACAGAGGGACTTCTGCAACGAGCCTGCCTGCCGGGCGTCCCGGTGAAGCTTCCTTTCGACCCGTGATAGGCTCGCTCCCTCCTCGTTGAGGCACTTAGGTGCCTTAGCGGGGAATCCTTGCCGAGCTGGACCCCGGAACGAGCCATGAGCGGAAGAGTCTTGATCACCGGCGCTGCCGGCGCCCTTGGGCGAAGCGTGGTGGAACGGTTCCTCGACGACGGGAGCCGTGTCCTCGCCGTGGACGCCAATGAAGGCGCCCTCGCGGAGCTGACTCCGCTCGCCCCGTCGGACCGTCTGTCCGTCCGGCGCGTCAACCTCGCCGACTCCGGCGAGGTCGAGCGCCTGTTCGACGATGCCGAGAAGGCTTCGGGCATCCCCTCCGCCGTGGTCCATCTGGTCGGCGGTTTCCGCTGGGGCCGCTTCGCGGACTTGAGCGACCGCGACTGGAGCTACCTCCTCACTCTCAACCTGGAGACCACCTTCCGGATCTTCCGCGAGTGCGCCCGCCGCTTCGAGCGGGCCGGCGGCGGCATCCTGGTGGCCGTCTCCTCCCCGGCAGCCCTGCTGGGGGAGGCTGGAGTGGGAGGGTATGCCGCGGCCAAGGCCGGCGTTCTCCGCATGGTGGAGTCGCTGGCCAGGGAGATGGCGCCGTTCGGCGGCCGCGCCAACGCCATCCTCCCGGGCACCATGGACACCCCCGCGAACCGTGAGTCCATGCCCGACGCCGACCCTGCGCAATGGGTCTCCACGGACGCCGTCGCTTCCGTGATCCACTTCCTCACGACTCCGGCCGCTGCCGCCATCAACGGCGCCTCGGTGCGGGTCCCAGGACCGAACCTATGAGCCATTCTCTCGAGTGCCACGTGTATTTCGATTCCAATCGCCATCCGGTGCCGCCTGCCGAGTGCGGCGATCGGATCGATCTCGCCTCCGACCCTGCCGCCGAGCAGCGGCTCACCCGGCTCGGCATCTCGCCGCGCGCCGACCTGCCCGCCGTGCTCCTCACCGAGCCGGGCGGCAAGATCCGCATCGTCGGAGTGCGGCTCACCTCCGAGGAGACTGCCCGCCTGGCCGGTGGGACGGGCCTGCCGGCGTCGCGGCTCCTGGTCTACAGCTCGGACTGGTGCCCCGACTGCCGCCGCACAAAGCGCGTGCTGCAGGAAGCGGGCGCCCCGTTCGAGGAGGTGGACGTCGACCAGGACGCCCAGGCCGAGGCCATGATTCTGGAGCGCAGCGGCGGCCGCCGCGTGGTGCCTACTCTCAAATTCGACGACCGGGTGTGGGCCTTCAATCCCGACCCGCCCCTCCTGCGTCGCCTCCTGACCGGCGTCCTGATGGGTACCCCCGGGAATGCCGACAACGAGACGGCGCAGTAGCAGTAAAAATACTAGGAGATACCTTTCATGAGGATAGCGGTCTGCATCAAGCAGGTCCCCAACACCGAAGCCCGGCTGCGCGTGAGCCGGGACGGCAAGTGGGTGGAGGAAGAGGACCTGCCGTTCGTCATCAACGAGAGCGACGAGTACGCTCTCGAAGAGGGCCTCTCCCTGGCCGAGAAGACCGGCGGCGAGGTCGTCGTCTTCAGCCTCGGACCCGAGCGGGTCAAGGAGGCCCTGCGCAAGGCTCTCGCCGTGGGCGCGGCCCGCGCCGTCCACCTCAACGATCCGGCCTTCACGGGCGGCGACGCCCTGGCGACCGGCCGCGCCCTGGCGACGGCCATCTCCCGCGAGTCGTTCGACCTCGTGCTCACCGGCTCGCAGTCGGACGACGTGCGCTGGGGCGGCACGGGCTCGGTGATCGCCGGGCACCTCGGCTGGCCCCACGTCTGGCTGGTCATGGGCGTGGAACTGGAGGAGGGGGGCAAGTCGCTCAAGGTGACCCGCGAGATGGAGAGCGGCATCAACGAGATCTCGCGCATCCCGCTGCCCGCGGTGCTGGAGATCCAGGCCGGCATCAACCATCCGCGCTACGCCTCCCTCAAGGGGATCATGGCCGCCAAGAAGAAGGAGATCGCTCCCGTCGGCCCGGCCGACCTCGGCCTCGACGCCGGCAAGGTGGGCGCGGCGGGCTCCCGCGTGGAGATCGTCTCCGTGTCCTTCCCGGAGGCCGGCACGGGCGCCCAGATATTCGAGGGCGATCCCAAGACCGCGGCCGCGAAGCTGGTGGACAAACTGCAAAAGGAAGCGAGGGTTCTCTGATGGCGAAGGTCTGGGTGGTTCTACAGCTCCGGGACGGTGGCCAGATCCCGCGCATCTCCGTCGAAGCCCTCGCCGCCGGCCAGCGCGTGGCCGAGGCTCTTGGAGGGAAAGCCGAAGCGGTCCTCCTCGGCACGGGCATCGGACTGGCCGCCGCCGAGGTGGCCAAGAACGATCTCGGCGCCGTGCACGTGGCCGAGCACGACAACCTCAAGAGCTACACGCCGGGCGCGTACCTGGGCGTCCTGGTGCCCGCGATCCAGGCGGCGAAGCCCGATTACGTGATCTTTCCCCATACCTACCAGTCCGTGGACTACGTGCCGCGCTTGGCCCAGGCGGTCGACGCCGCCCTGGTCACGGACGCCACCGGCTTCGAATCCGGGGAGCCCGGCGATACCGGCCTGATCTGGAAGCGTCCGGTCCTGGGCGGCAAGCTCCAGTCCCGCGTCCGGGTCAAGGGCGAGGGCACGATCTTCGTCTCGGTCCAGGCGGGCTCCTTCCAGGCCGACTCCGTGGTCAAGGGTAACGCCGAGGTCACCGACGTCAAGCCGCTGGACGTCGACCTCTCCGGCGTCAAGCCGGACCGCGAGGTCCTCGGCTACGAGGAGGTGGGAGGCGACCTGGTGGACCTGACCAAGGCCGACATCATCGTTGCCGTGGGCCGCGGTGTGGGCGGCGCGGACAAGATGAAGGTCATCGAGGATCTCGCCAAGAGCCTCGGGGCCGACATCGGCGCGAGCCGTCCGGTGATCGACAACGGCTGGCTTCCCCGCGACCGGCAGATCGGCTCCTCGGGCCAGACCGTGGCGCCGAAGCTCTACATCGCCGAGGGCATCTCCGGCGCCATCCAGCACCTCGTGGGCATGAAGGCGTCCACGACCATCGTGGCCATCAACAAGGACCCCGGCGCGCCGATCTTCAACGTCGCTCACTACGGTATCGTGGGCGATCTGCACGAGATCCTGCCGGCGCTCACCGAGGCGGTGAAGGCGGCGAAGGGGTAGGGAGAAAAGAACCCCCTCCCCTGCCCTCCCCCGCTTCGCGGGAGAGGGAGCCACCGCCCACCCTCGCATGCAAAGGAGAGGGAGCCACTGCCCCCTCTCATGTCCGGGAGCGGGTGCCTTCTCCCTCTCCCGCGGAGCGGGGGAGGGCAGGGGAGGGGGCCTCAGCATGAACGCTCGCCCGATCGTCCTCTACTTCAACAGCGCCAGCATCTCCACCCCGGAGCGCTGGCGCGCCGCTGTTTCCATCGTCCAGGAACGGATCGAGCAAGGTTTTCTCCCCCTCGTCGTCCTCCCGGATCCCTCCACGATCCCTGCAAATCAGTTCGAGACCACCGAAGGCTCCGGAGAGACCGCCGCCCAGCACGCGGTCCGTCTCGGCGCCGAGCGTTGTGAGGTCTGGACCGACGCGCCGGGGATGTTCACGGGCAATCCCTCCCTCCTCCCCTCGGCCCGGCTGCTACGGACCCTGGACTACGAGGAGGCGCAGGAGATCTCCCTGGCGACCGCCGTCGGGGGAGACCGGATGATCCATCCGGGCTGCATCCCGCTCCTGCGCCAGGGCGGCATCCCGCTCCACGTGCGGTGCATCGACCGGCCCGAGCTGCCGGGCACCGTGGTCTCGGCCTCGGGGCCGGAGACTGGACCGGCGGTCAAGGCGGTCCTGGCCCG
>JANOCF010000057.1:0-5184 GCA_031412055.1 Holophagales bacterium
GGGGCCGCTATTCTCCCGATAGGAGCTCAGCGGTTCGCCAGCATAGCGCGGAGGCCTGGGCTGGGTTGAGGGCTCGGTCCGCAGTAAGCGCCGAAGGTGCGCAGGCGTAAAGCCTGGCACTTCAGTGCCAGGTCAGGGGGGCCGCAGGAACCCAAGTCCCAAAGGGACGCAGGCGAATGACCGGTCGCTCCGCCTGCGTCCCTTCGGGACGTGATAAAGTTGAGGCGTGAGGCCTACCTGGGGTTGAAACCGGTTGAAACCCCAGGCTTTATGCCTGCGCGCCTTCGGCGCTTACTTCCCCGACTTGAGCAGCGCTTCGACCTTTCCTGTTCCTCGGTGCGTCAATGTTCCGCTCTTCCCCGCGCGCTGGGTGTGTTCAGCGGTTCACGGACGGCTCCGATCCATCAGGCGCCGTCGCCAGCATAGCGTGGAGGTCCAACCTGACCCGGCAGATGCGATATTCTTTTGGGCATGACGGAACGGGAACGCCTGCACGCCCTCATCGACACCTTGCCGGAGAGCGAAGTTCACGCGGCGCTTCGGTTTCTCGAGTTCCTGGAGAACGAGGAGCCAGCGTCCCGCCTCTGGTCGATTGAAGATGCCCCGATCGACGACGAACCTTTGACGGCAGCGGAGAAGCAGGCTTTGGCCGAAGCCGAGTCGGATGTGGCCGAAGGCCGCGTCGTCTCCCATGTGGAAGCCCGCCTGCGCCTTCTGGGCCACTCTTGAGCTACCAGATCGGCTGGACCGAGCGCGCCCTCAAGGACGCGGGGCGCTTGGATCGTGAAACGCGTCAACGGATCGTGGCGGCGATCGAGAAGCTGGCCGAGACGGAGCGCGGAGACATCCGGCACCTCCAGGGAGATAAGGTCGGCACGCTCAGGCTACGCGTCGGCAACTGGCGCGTGCTTTTCTCGACGGAGCACGGAGAGATGGTCGTCCGCCGGATCCTGCCACGCGGCAGCGCATATCAGCCTTGATCACGGTTCTGAGTCGCAGATAGTCCTCCTGGACTGCTGTTCCCGCACCTTTTAACACGCCTCGCCGGTCCGGTTTCGTTTCCCCTCCCTTCCTGTGTCTAAGGAAGTGCCATGAACACCACACGAGCAGCGACCGTGACAAGCTTGTGGGGAAGCGGAATGAGAGACCGATCCGATGGAGCCCAGGAAGACCGCCTGCTGGCGGCGCTGGCGGCGGGAGACCGGGAGGCGGCGGAGCGGCTGGTCGAGCGCACCTACCGCATGGTCTTCGGGTTGCTGCGCAAGCTTTGCGGCGACCCCGACCTGGCCGCAGACCTGACCCAGGAGACCTACCGCAAGGCCTGGGACGCCCTGGCAGGGTTCGACGGCCGGGCGCAGTTCTCCACCTGGATCTGCCGCATCGCCTACAACACCTTCCTCAATCATCTGCGGCGGCCCCGCCGCCTCGTCGCTCTCGACGAGGCCATGGAGGCCACCGTCCCCGATCCCGCTCCTCCCGCCGACGAGTCTTTCGGCACGGCCGCGGAGGGCGACCGCCTGCGACGGGCGGTAATGTCCCTCCCCGAGGAGCTGCGCTACATGGTGACCTCGATCTTCTGGGGCGAAGTCCCCGTCAAGGAGATCGCGCGCCAGGAGGGGGTCACGACCGTGGCCATCCGGAAACGCCTCAAGAAGGCACTCAACATCCTGGCCCACACCCTTGAGGAGGACGTCCGATGAGCCGCTTGAACGAACGCGAGATCGCCCGCAGGCTGGCGGAGCCGCTCGACGACGGACCGCCCGAGGGCCTGCTCGACAAGATCAAGAACGAGATCCCGCCGGTCATCCCCGTCGGGACCCAGAATCCCATGGGCAATGTCCGGTCCTTCCCGTCCCTGAATGAGGCCGCGCCGCCGCGCCGGCAGCGCTGGCTGATCGCTGCCTCCATCGCCATGATGATGATCGGCGGCCTGCTTGCTTGGCGGATCCTCCAGATGAGGCCGATGGAAGAGATGGAGGCGGAGGTGGCTCCCAACGAATCCGCGGCCGCGGCGCCCCGGGATGCCCAGGAGAGGCAGCGGGATTTCGAGGTGGGTACCGCCGCTCCGCCTCCGGCCGCCGCCATGCCTCAGCCCCAGGCGGAAAGCGATAGCGCCGCCAAGGAAGAGAGATCGGAGAGACCGGAGTACGAGGCGATTGGATACCCAGTCGCTCCTCCTCCGCCTCCGCCGCCCGCGCCGCAGGCCCGGCGGCAAGCCGAGCCGATGCAGCCGGTTGAGGTTCCGGCTACGGCTCCCACGGCCCGGGACCCTTGGACGGTCCTGCAGAAGAAGCCGGGAGTGCTGTCCGATCGTGTCAACGTGGGCGGCAACGAGACCGGCAAGCAGAGCCAGTATGTCGGTGGGGTTGAAGGCGGAGTCGAGGGTGGCGTGCCCGGCGGTGTGGTGGGTGGAATGGTCGGCGGCGTCATCAGCGAGTCGATCGAGTCAAACGACCATCCGCTACGCGAGGGTGGAGGAACGACCGGCGGCACGACCGGCGGCGATGCCGAGCCCAACGACGAGCCGTACGGCGACAACTTCTTCGAGTCGGCCGGGACCAACCCCTTCATCGACACGGAGGAGGACCGGCGCTCCACCTTCGGGCTTGACGTGGACACGGCCTCCTATACCGTGGCCCGGCGCTATCTGGCGGACGGCAATCTGCCCAAGCCCGACTCGGTCCGCGTCGAGGAGTTCCTGAACTTCTTCGACTACGGCGACGAGCCGCCGGCCCAGGGCGACTTCGCGATCCGCGCCGAGGGTGCGCCGACGCCTTTCGCTCCGGGCAACCACCGGGTGCTGCGCTTCAACATCCGCGGCCGGCAGATTCGCCCCGAGGAGCGCAAGCCCGCGGTGCTGACGTTCGTGGTGGACGTGTCCGGATCCATGGACATGCAGAACCGCATCGGCCTGGTCAAGGAGTCGCTCGTTCTTCTGCTCGGCCAGCTCCGCCCGGCGGACAAGGTCGGCCTGGTGATCTACGGCAGCGAGGCCCGGACGGTGCTGGAGCCGACCCACGACCTGAAGCGGGTGGAGGCGGCCGTCAAGGGGCTCCGGATCGATGGTTCCACCAACGCCGAGGCAGGGCTGATCATGGCCTACGACCTGGCCAACCGCTTCTTCCGGCCGGAGGCGAACAACCGCCTCATCCTCTGCTCGGACGGCGTCGCCAACGTGGGGAACACCGGCCCCAAGAGCATCCTGGAGAGGATCGGCAAGGAGGCCCGCAAGGGCATCGAGCTGACCACGCTGGGCTTCGGCATGGGCAACTTGAACGACCACCTGATGGAGCAGCTCGCCGACCAGGGCGACGGCCGCTACGCCTACCTCGATACGCTGGACGAGGCGCGCCGCGTGCTGGTCGAGGAGGTGGAGGGGACGCTGGAGACCATCGCCAAGGACGCCAGGGTGCAGGTGGTGTTCAACCCCGAGGTGGTGGAGCGCTGGCGGCTGCTCGGCTATGAGAACCGGGACATCGACGACGACAAGTTCCGGGACGACACGGTGGACGCGGGCGAGATCGGAGCCGGTCACAGTGTGACCGCGCTCTACGAGATCAAGCTGAAGGCGGGAGCCCAGGGTCACAAGCCGGTCGCCAATCTCCACCTGCGGTGGCGCTCGGAGGCCGCGGGCAAGGTGCGGGAGGAGGAGGAGCTGCTCCGCCTGTCGCAGTTCGCGCCTTCGTGGGACAAGGCGACACCGGGCCTGCGCCTGGCCTCGGTGGTGGCCGAGCTCGCCGAGATCCTGCGCGGCTCCTACTGGGCCCGCGGGTCGAGCCTGGCGGACCTCTTCCAGCGCGCCCAGAAGGTCTCGGGCCAGTTGGCCGGGACCCGGCGGGCCGCGGACGTTGCCGAGCTGGTCACCCTGATCGGCAAGGCGGCGCGGATCAAGGGGGATCGGTAGGTTCCAGGGAGGAGGCCGGCGGAGGATACAATCCCTCGCATGGCCTCCTCCCCTCGTTTTCGGATCGTGCTCGCCAAGGAAGACTTCAAGTTCTCCGCCGCCCACTTCACCCTCTTCCCCGGCGGACAGGCCGAGCTCCTCCACGGTCACAACTACCGGGTTCAGGCGGAGCTGGCCGGCGGCGAGCTGAGCGAGGAGGGGCTGCTGGTCGACATCGACGCCTTCAAGAGGAAGCTTCGCGCGATCTGCGCCAGCCTGGACAGCCGGACCCTCCTGCCGGGAGACAGTCCGCGCCTCGACTGGCGCCAGGACGGCGCCTCCATCGAGGTCCGCTGCGGCGAGAGGGTCTACCGCTTCCCGGCCGGCGACACGCTGGTCCTCCCCCTGGTCAACACCTCCATGGAGCTGCTCGCGCGGATGATCTGGCAGGATCTGGCCGCGAGCCTCGAAGGCTCGCAGCTCGATACGCTCGCCGTGTCGGTGGAGGAGACCTCCGGCCAGCGGTGCTGGTACGAGGATCGGCTGGGAGAAAAGGAGAAAAGGACAGAAACCACCTGAATGACATAAAGGACCGATAAAGGACAGGCAGTCCTTTTGGTCCTTTGCGTCCTTTTGGTCCTTTGTCTGGTCGCAGCGCTGTTGCGCTGCTCATCCGTCCTCAGAGCCAGCGCGTACAAGACGGTGCCGAGGTCCAGGGACAGAAGTAGAAGATCGACAAGATGTCAGGCGCCGACCCTTTCGCTCACCTTCTCCTCGACCTCTCCGGGCATCGGGAAGCGGCCGCTCTGCTTCTTGGAGTAGATGATCTCGTTGTCCATGGTTACGTCGAAGACGCCTCCGCGGCCGCGGACCATCTCCGCCTGGATCCCGAACTTGCGCTGAAGCTCCGCTGCCAAACTGGCAGCCCGAGGGTAGTAGTTTCACATTGTGCAGTATTCGATACGGACATGCGCCATCAGAGTCTCCTTTCCTGGACAATTGTCCGACGTCTCTTTGCATTCACCTGAGCCGACGCTGCAAGTTCTGGACCGAGCATGGACCCTTTCTTTCAAGATAGGAATGAAACTTTACCATGGCCGGTTGGATACCTATAGGTGCACGAGGGCGCCGAAACGGGACAAAGAAAAAAATTTTCCTGGATTTTAGCCGTGACCGTGAGTACAATCGAGATTGTTCAATCATCGCTGAGCCAGGACCCCTTCCAAGGAGCCCGGGGGAAGCGGGAAAAAAAGAATCTGAGCGTGGAGCCAAATTGGGTGTCCCGGTCAGCTCTACAGAGT
>JANOCF010000058.1:0-7257 GCA_031412055.1 Holophagales bacterium
GCGGTCGTGGTGCTGCGCGAGAGGAGCGACCCATCGACCGGCGCGAGCGATGCGCGCCTGGTCGCCTACCTGGTCGCCGGCGGCCCCCCGCTGCCCGAGTCGGGCGTGCTGAGGGCGTTCCTGGCGGAGCGGCTGCCCGAGCCGATGCTTCCGTCGCTGTTCGTGCTCATGGAGACCCTGCCCTTGACGCCGAGCGGCAAGGTGAACCGAGGCGCGCTGCCGCCCCCGGACTTCGCAAGCCCCGACCTGCGGCAGGACTTGGAGTCTCCCCGCAACTCGATCGAGGAGGTTCTGGCCGGGATCTGGGCGCAGGTGCTGGGCTTCGAGCGGGTTGGGATCCAGGAGAGCTTCTTCGCGCTCGGCGGCCACTCGCTCCTCGCCACCCGGGCCATGTCCCGCATGAACGAGGCGCTCGGCGTCCAGCTGGCGCTGCGCACCCTGTTCGAGGCCCCGACGGTCGCCGGGCTCGCCCGTACGGTGGCAGCCGCTCGCCGGCAGCCGCGCGCTGTGCCGCCGCTGCGGCGCGTCCCGCGCAGCGAGCCGCTCAGGGCCTCCTTCGCTCAGGAGAGGCTGTGGGTGATGGACCAGCTCCTCCCCGGCAGCCCGGTCTACAACGTCTTTCAGGCCATCCAGCTCAGCGGACCGCTCGACCTGCCCGCACTGGCGAGGAGCCTCCACGAGGTCGTCCGCCGCCACGAGATCCTGCGCACCCGCTTCGCGACCGGCAAGGGCGGCCTGCCGCTCCAGGTGATCGATCCTCCCGGCCCTCTTGCCATGCCGCGGATCGACCTCTCGGCCCTGCCCCGCGAGGTCCAGGAGCCCGAGGTCTCCCGGCTGGCGCGCGAGGAGGCGCGACGGCCCTTCTCCCTGCGCACGGGCCCGCTGCTGCGCACCTCTCTGCTGGTGCTTGCCGACGACCTGCGGGTGATGCTGCTGACCATGCATCACATCGTCTGCGACGACTGGTCGGTCGGACTGCTTGTCCAGGAGGTGGCGGCGCTCTACAAGGCGTTCGCGCGCGCTCTGCGCTCGCCGCTCGCCGACCTGCCCTTCCAATACGCCGACTACGCGCACTGGCAGCGCGAGTGGCTGGCGGGCGAGGTCCTCGCGGCCGAGCTCGCCGGCTGGAAAGAACGCCTCCAGGGCGAGCTGCCGGTGCTGGAGCTGCGGACCGACCGGCCGCGCCCGCCGGCGCAGACCTTCCGCGGCGCGGTGCACGGCTTCACGCTCCCGGCCGCGCTGACGGACACGCTACGCGAGCTGAGCCTGCGCGAGGGGACGACTCTCTTCATGACGCTCCTCGCCGGCTTCGCGGCCCTCCTCCACGGCCTTACCGGCCAGGATGACGTCATCGTCGGCGCTCCCGTGGCCGGCCGCAGCCAGCGCGAGACCGAGGAGCTGATCGGGTTCTTCGTCAACGTGCTGCCCCTGCGCATCGGCCTTGCCGGCCGGCCGAGCTACCGCGAGTTGCTGGGGCGGGTGCGAAGCGTGGCGCTCGCCGCCTTCGACCACCAGGACGTCCCTTTCGAAAAGCTGGTCGAGGCGCTGCAGCCGAAGCGCGACCTGGGCCGCGCGGCGATCCGCCAGGTCGGCTTCGCCCTCCAGGATGCCGCCATGCGCCCGGTGGAGCTCGGCGACGGCATCGTCGCCCGCCCGCTGCAAATCGACAACGGCGTGGCCCGGCTCGACCTGACCCTGTTCCTGTGGCAGGCCGAGGAGGGTCTGCGCGGTGTCTGGGAGTACAACACCGACCTCTTCGACGCCGCCACCGTCGCGCGCTTCGCCGAGCGCCTGCAGCTCGTGCTGGCGGACATGGCGGCAGGCGTCGAGCGCCCCCTGCCGGCGCTGCCGCCGCCGGAGACGCCGGAGACGCCGGAGAAGGCCGCGAGCCCGCGGGAGCGCACCCCGGAGCGCCGGCGGCAGCCCGCCCCGCCTGCCGAGTCCGACCTGACCGATGCGCAACTCCTCTTCTGGTTCGCGCGCAAGCTCCAGCCACAGGTGCAGCTCTACTTCGACCGGGCGACGACCACGTTCACCCTGTCCGGCGAGCTCGACGGTGGTCATTTCGAGAGCGCGTTCGCGGCGCTGCTCGGCGTCTGCGGCGTGCTGCGCAGCCGCATCCACGAAGTCGATGGCGTGCCTCGCCGGAGCCTCGGCGGGATGCCCGACACGGCCCTGGAGTACCTCGACTTCGCGGCGGCGGAGGCCCCGGAGGCCGCCTTCCAGGAATGGCTCGACGAGCGCTGCCGGCGGGAGATGAAGCTGGACGAGCGGATGTTCGACACCGCCTTCGCCCGGATCGGGCCGCGGCGCTTCGTCTGGTTCTTCAACATCCATCACATCATCGCCGACGGGTGGTCGGTCCGGCTGATCGCCCACCAGCTCTCCCACCTCTACCTCCTTGCACAGGAGGGTCGGCTGGCCGAGGCGCGGCCTCTGCCGCCCTTCGACGAGTATGTGGCAGAGGAGCGCGCGAGCCGGCAGAGCGAGCGCTACCTCCGCGCCCGCCGCTACTGGGAGGAGAAGCTGGCGCGGCCGGTGGCCGCCAACCTCTTCTACGGCCGCCCGGGCGCTGCCGTGGAGCTGCGGACCGAGCGGCTGTCGATCGAGCTGCCGGCGGAAACGGGTGCGGGAGTCGGCAGGCTGGTGGCGCGCCACGGCCTCTTCTCCCCTGCGGTCGTGTTCGCCGGCGTCCTCTTCGCGCTGCTTTTCCGGCTCGGCGGCGAGCGCCGCCTGCGCATCGGGACCCCCTTCGCCAACCGTCCCGAGCGGCACAAGAACCTCGTGGGCCTGCTGATGAACGCCTGCCCCCTGGAGGTCGAGATCGTTGAGGGAGAGACGTTCTCCTCGCTGATGAAGAAGCTTCAGAGCGAGATCGTAGGGACCTCGCGGCACCAGCACTACCCGGTGCGCAACTCCGAGCAGCAGCGCGCCTACGACGTGTACTTCAACTTCCAGCTCATCTCGTTCACGGAGCTCTGCGGGCTGCCGGCCCGGTTCGAGCTGCTCCACTCGGGCTACTCGCGCGACCACCTGCATCTGCAGGTCAGCGACTTCTCGGCCTGCGGCCGGTTCCGGCTCGACTTCGACTTCAACCACAACGTCTTCAACGCCGCCGAGCGCGAGCGATCGCTGCACCATTACCTCCATCTGCTCGAGCAGGCCCAGACCGAGGCCGACAGCCGCATCGAGGACGCCACGCTGCTTTCGGCGGCGGAGCGCGCGGAGCTCGTCGCCGGTTTCAACTCGACCGCGCGGGAGTATCTTCCGGGGCCCGCGGGGCTCACCCTGCACGAGCTCATCGAGGCTCAGGTCAGGCGCAGCCCGGACGCGATCGCCGTTTCGACCGACGCCGCCGACGGCGTGGAAGCTCCTTCCCTGACCTATCGCGAGCTCGATCAGCGGGCCAACCAGCTCGCCCATTTCCTGCGTTCCCTGGGCGTCGCTGCCGACTCGCTGGTGGGCGTCTGCATGGAGCGCTCGCTGGAGATGGTGGTCGCCCTGGTCGGCATCCTCAAGGCCGGGGGCGCCTACGTGCCGCTGGATCCAGGCTACCCGGCCGAGCGGCTGACCTACATGCTGGAGGACGCGCGAGTCCCGGTGCTGCTCACCCAGAGCCATCTGGCGCAACGGCTCCCGGCCCGGGGCGTAAGGCTCGTGGCCCTTGACACTGGCTGGCCCGGGATTGCGGCGTTCCCGATGGAAAGCCCGCCCACTGTGGCGACCGAGCGGCACCTCGCCTACGCGATCTACACCTCCGGCTCGACCGGCAGGCCCAAGGGTGCGCTGCTGCCGCACTCCGGCATCTGCAACCGGCTGCTCTGGATGCAGGAAGCCTACGGGCTCACCTCCGAGGACCGGATCCTGCAGAAGACCCCGTTCAGCTTCGACGTCTCGGTCTGGGAGTTCTTCTGGCCCCTGATCGCGGGCGCGCGGCTGGTGATGGCAAGGCCGGGAGGGCACCAGGATCCCTTCTACCTGGTCTCCCTGATCGCACGCGAGAGGATCACCACCCTCCACTTCGTGCCGTCCATGCTGCAGATCTTCCTTGAGCAACCGGGCCTGGTGGCCTGCGACCGGCTGCGGCGGGTGATCTGCAGCGGCGAGGCTCTGCCCGATGCCCTGCGCCAGCGTTTCCACGAGCGCCTGCAGGCCGAGCTGCACAACCTCTACGGTCCCACGGAGGCGTCGGTCGACGTTACCTTCTGGCAGTGCGAGGCGGATTGCGCCTTGCCCTACGTGCCGATCGGCCGTCCTATCGCCAACACGCAGATCTACCTGCTGGACCCTCGCCTCCACCTGGTTCCCTTGGGCATCCCCGGCGAGCTCTACATCGGCGGCATCAGCCTGGCCCGGGGCTACCTGCGGCGGCCCGACCTGACCGCCGAGCGATTCGTCCCCGATCCTTTCGGCGGCACGCCCGGCGGCCGGCTCTACAGGACCGGAGACCTCGCCCGCCTGCAGGCGGACGGCGCTATCGAGTTCCTGGGCAGGATCGACCACCAGGTCAAGATCCGCGGCTTCCGCATCGAGCTCGGCGAGATCGAGTCCGTGCTCGCGCAGTTCCCCGGGGTGCGGGAGGCGGTGCTGCTGGCCCGCGAGGACCGGCCGGGGGGCCGGCGCCGGGTCGCCTACTACGTGCCCGAGCCGGGCTGGGGTCCCGCGCCGCCCCAACTGCGCGGATACCTGCAGTCGAAGCTCCCGGAGTACATGGTTCCCGCCGCCTTCGTACCTCTCGAGGCCATGCCGCTGACCCCCAGCGGCAAGGTGCACCGCGGATCTCTGCCGCAGCCCGAGACGGAGATCGCGAGGGACGAGAGCCCGGCCATCCCCGCGCGCACGGCGACCGAGTCCCTGATCGCGAGCATCTGTGCCGACGTGCTGGGCCTGGAGGCCGTCGGGGTGCACGACAACTTCTTCGACCTGGGCGGCAACTCACTGATGGCGACCCAGGTGGTCACCCTGCTGCAGGAGGTCCTGCCGATCGAGATCGACCTGCGCAAGGTCTTCGAGGGACCGACGGTGGCCAAGCTCGCCGCGGTGATCGAGGCGGAGCGCCTGGCCCTCGGCGACGGCGAGCGGGCCTTAATGGCCGAGATCCTCCTCGAATTCGAGCAGGCGATGGACGGACTGTGAGAGCCACGCGCCCAGGCCTGGATGGACGAACCAGGTCAGCGGTGGCCGCAGCGATCGTGAAACCGGAAAGGAGAGCACCATGCCTCAGACCAGCACACATGCGAGCTCGATCGAGCAGATGCTCGATCGCATCGTCGGCCTGTCGATCGACACCTACTACAACCCCTACAAGACGTTCCAGTGGCCCGATGAGCTGCCGGAGGAGCAGTGGTGGATGTCTCCCGGGCTGATGACCGTTGCCGGTACCCCCTATGCGGAGCAGATGAGCGAGGCGCAGCTCATGGCCCTCAGCAAGTGGGAGAGCATCCACTTTTACAGCCTCAACGTCCATGGCATCCGGGAGCTGGTGATGGAGGTGGTCAAGCGCATCCATACGCCCGGGTTCGAGAGGGAGTCGGAGTTCTTCCACCACTTCGTGGGCGAGGAGAACGAGCACATGTGGTTCTTCGCCACCTTCTGCCTGAAGTACGGCGGTAAAATCTACGACGACAAGAAAGCCAAATGGGCCATCGACGCCGTCGAGCCCGACATCGAAAGCCTCCTGGTCTTCTCCCGCGTCCTTATTTTCGAGGAGATCGTCGACTACTTCAACCTGCGTATGGGCCGGGACGAGAGCCTCCACCCCATCATCCGCCAGGTCAACAGCATTCACCACCAGGACGAATCTCGGCACATCGCGTTCGGCCGCGAGATCGTCAAACAGCTGTTCGATCAGCTGAAGCCCAAGTACCCGCAGGAGGAGCTGCAGAAGATCGACCAGTATCTCAGCCGCTACCTGCTGGCGAGCGTGCAGTCCCTGTACAGCCCGGCGGTTTATCGGGACGCCGGCCTGCCGGATCCCTACAAGTTCCGCACGGAGCTGCTCCAGCACCCGGGCCGCCGGGAGCACGACGCCAAGATCCTGAAGCGGACGGTCGATTTCTTCGCCCACAACGGGATCATCTCGGAGCAGGCGGAATTGCGATGACCGAGGACCCGCGGCTGGCGAGCGTCAAGGACTGGCTGCTCAGCAGGAAACCGGAGCTGGCAGACCTGGACGTCGACTTCGACCTGATCGAGAACCGTGTCATCGACTCTCTGAGCTTCCTCGAATTCGTCTTCTTCCTCGAGGAGCTGACCGGCAGGGAGCTGCAGACCACGGCCGAGACCGTGAACGCTTTCCGCTCGCTGCACTCGATCCAGAAGGAGATCCTCAATGGGAGCGTCTAGCAGCGGGTCCTCTCCAGCGCGGGACGGGCTCGCCACCCTGGGCCCGGAGCTGGTCCATCTCCGCACGGCGCTGGAGAGGAAGTTCCTCGGCTGGGCCGCCGAGCGCGGCGCTGAGCCCATGCTCTTCCCGCCTCTGATGCGGGTGGCGGACCTCGAACGGTTCGATTACTTCCGCAATTTCCCGCATCTGCCGCTGCTCGTCGCCGGCCTCCGGACGGAGTGCCTGCAAGAGACCGCCGCCCGAGGCATTGACGAGCCGGCGATCCCCGGCTCCGAGCTCGCGCCGGCCGCCTACGCCTTGCCATCGGCGGCCTGCTACAACATCTATCTCCACCTGAGCGGAGCGGTCCTCAGCGCGCCCCGCTACATCACGACGGTGGCGAGCTGCTTCCGCAACGAGCAGCGCTATGACGACCTGCGGCGTCTGTGGGGTTTCACCATGCGGGAGATCGTTTGCATCGGCACCCAGGACGAGGTGCAGGACCACCTGCGGCACTTCAAGCAGCGGGTCAGCCGCTTCGGCGAAGAGCTCGGCCTCGGCTTGGCGATCGAGATCGGCGAGGACCCGTTCTACCAGCCCCAGGGTGCGCGTTCTCTGATGCAGCAGCTCTTCCCACAGAAGGAGGAATTCGTTTACGACGGCTCGGTCGCGATCGCTTCCCTGAATTTCCACCGCAACTTCTTCGGCGAGCGTTGCAAGATCAGCACCGCCGCTGGCCAAACCGCCTTTACCGGATGCGTGGCCTTCGGCCTCGAGCGCTGGCTGCATGCACTGAACGATTACTTCGACGGTGACCTCGCGGCCGCGGCCGCGGCCGTCGAAGGCCCTGAATGAGCGCTCCACCCCAACGGGCGGACGGACCGCCCCGATGGGCGAACCGCCCACGCGAGGGGCGGACGGTTCGCCACGAC
>JANOCF010000059.1:0-2702 GCA_031412055.1 Holophagales bacterium
GTCGAGGATCGTCGCGCCCTCCGGGACCCGGTGAGGCTCCCCGTTGAGCAGGACGTCCAGGAGCGTCGCTTCTGTCTCCACGCGGGAGAGCCTATAACAAAGACCTCACCCCCTGTCCCCCTCTCCCATCTCCCTTCCGCCATCCCCGGGAGAGGGGGAACGCATGCGGGCGATCCCGGCTAAAGCGAAGCCGGCAAAGTCTGAAGGCGTTCCCCCTCTCCCGGCGGGGGCTTGGGCGGGAGATGGGAGAGGGGGACAGGGGGTGAGGCTTTTTACAGCAGGTGCTTGAGCTCCGCCCGGCCGATCGAGCCGACGGCGGTGATGATGAGGGCGGCGGTGCCGCGTCCGATCGCGGGGACGTCGAAGACCATCACGGCCAGCCCCTGCTCGTCGGTCCGACCCGAGGCCAGGATCTGCGGCTCGGCCACGGTGGAGATCATCCGCACGGAGACCTGCGTCCCGGCCACGGGCATGCCGCTCTTGCTGGAGCGGGTGCGCAGGACGAGCCGCGAGGGCCGGCCCAGGCCGAGATCGCTCTCGTCCTCGAGGATCGGGACGAGCTGCTCCTGGTCGGCCTCGTTGGTCAGGTACTCGAGGATGACCTGGTCCAGGGTCCGCTCCCGGGCCGGCGGTGTGGACGCACGCGGAGGGAGCAGCGGCGACGAGGCCGGCCGCGCGATGGTCCCCGACTCCGAGTCGAGCGGCAGGGAAGGAGCGTAGACCGGGAACCCCGGGGATGTCGGGGACATCGGAGCCGCCCTGGGGGCCGCGAGCGGTGAGGTGGACGGCCGGGAAGGAGGCGGCACGGGTGGCGCGGAAGGTGCTGCCGGCGTTGGCAGCACGGGTATCGCGACCGCGCCGGTCTGCTTGCCGCTGAACAGGGACTGGTACTTGGCGTCGAGCTTGCCGTGGCGGATCGCGGCGATCATGGTCCGGTGCTGATGGTCCATGAGGGCGACGATGTCCTTCTCCTCCTTGCCCTGGGCGAGGAGCTCGGCGTAGTTGAAACGCTTGCTCACCAGCACCTGTCCGCCCACGTAGACGAGGCTCTCGATAAACGGGTTCTGGAGCCCCTTGTCCTCGGTCTGGACGTGGAACACCACCTCGTTGTGGCGGACGTCGGTGTTGTAGCCGGTGATCATTCGGAGTGTGCTTGCGGCACGATTCTAAGAACAGGTGCTCGCGGAAGCAAGGGCTCCTACTTTGGCATACAATGGCCCCTGAGGCCCACCGAGCCAGTCCTGACCCTCCCCGGGCACATCCGGCGGGAGGCCTGGCCGACAGGGTGGTCCGGGAAACCGGGCCGCCTCCCGCGCTTGGAAAGGTGTGGCAAACCGCTCTTCGGCGGTGGCTTGGGGTGCCTCCAGGATCGTTCCAGGACAAACACCCATGGGCCTCACCATCCTCCAGGACCGCACCGCTCCGGCATTTTCCGCCCTGGGCACTCGTCTTGTCGACGCCTTCGGCCGCAGCCTGACCTATCTGCGGGTCTCGGTCACCGACCGCTGCAACCTGCGCTGCACCTACTGCCTGCCCGCGGACGCGGAGTTCCCCTTCGGCGACCGGGCCTTCCTGTCTCCGCAGGAGATGGAGGTGATGGTGGGCGCGCTGGTGCGGCTCGGGATCCGGCAGGTGCGCCTGACCGGCGGCGAGCCGCTGGTGCGGCGGGACATCCTGGAGATCGTCAGCCGGCTGAAGGCCCTGCCCGGGCTGGACGACCTCGCCCTCTCGACCAACGGCACGGAGCTGGAGCGTCTGGCGCCGAGCCTCAGGGATGCCGGGCTCGACCGGGTGAACATCAGCGTCGACACCCTGGACCCCGAGCGCTTCCGCGCCGTCACCCGCCGTGGCGACCTGGAGGAGGTCTGGCGCGGCGTCGAGGCGGCGCTCGCGGCCGGCCTGAACCCGGTAAAGCTCAACGCGGTGCTGATGGCCGACGGCGGCCTGGAAGACGCCGAGAGGCTCGCCGCCCTGACCCTGGAGCGTCCCCTGACCGTGCGCTTCATCGAGCTGATGGCCACGGCCTCGAACCGTCACCTGGAGGGCGAGTACCTCTCGGCGGACGTGGTCCGGCAGCACCTGGAGGAGCGCTTCGGCCCGCTGGAGGCGATGGACGACGGCCGTCCGCGCACCGGTCCGGCCCGTGCCTACCGTTTCCCGGGAGCGGTCGGAGCCGTTGGCTTCATCACGCCGCTCTCCCACACCTTCTGCCAGGACTGCAACCGCCTCCGCCTGACCTCGCGCGGCGATCTCCGCCTCTGTCTCTTCGCCGACCGCTACCACCCTCTGCGTCCCCTGCTCGCCGAGCCGGACGCCGCCGTCCGCGACGCCGCCCTGGAAGAAGAGATCCTGCGCGTCCTCGCCGAAAAGCCCGAAGCCCACGGCCTGACCCAGGGCGACTACGGGAACCTTGTGAGCTTCATGCAGTTCGGCGGGTGAGAGGGACGAAGCGCTCCGGGAACACAACGGGCGCTCCGGAAGCATTCCACGGGAACACGGGAGCATTCCGGAGCCGCTCGGAAGCATAGAGAACGGCTCCGGAAACATTTCGCGCGATTCCGGAAAGACTCCCGGATCTCTCGGGGCTGTCCGCTTCTCTCAGCGGAGTGTTCCCACCGCGCAGCGGAACGTCCGTTCCCCTGCCGGAATGTTCCGGAGCCCGGCAGGAACGTTTCCGGAAACACAGTGAACGTTCCCGCAGG
>JANOCF010000060.1:0-2283 GCA_031412055.1 Holophagales bacterium
CGTCCCGGCCACGACGGCGGACCTCAGGCTCCGCCAGCAAGGCAACCGCCTGCTGCTCGACTTCACCTTCCCCCAGACCACCGCGGCGGGACAGGCCCTCGGCGGTGTCACCTCGGTGGAGGTCTGGGAGGTCCTGCAGCCGGTGCGGCCTGCCGCCGCGAGTACCCCCGCGCCTGCCCCTGCGCCCGGTACTGCGCCCGGTACTGCCCCAAGTACTGCCACTGGTGTTGACGGCAAGACCGTTCCGCTCGACCCGCGGGTTTTCAAGGCGGCCTCCACCAAGGTCCTCACCCTCGCGCAGCAGGACCTGCCCGCGGCCACCTTCGGCAGCCGCGTGCTCATCCCCCTGCCGCTGCCCGAGCCGATGCCGGCGCCTCCGCAGGCGCGCTACTACGCCGTGCGCACCGTCGGCCCGCTGGGCGATATGTCGGAATTTTCCAACCAGGTCGGCATCGTGCCCGGCACGCCGCCCGCTCCGCCCGAGCGGGTCTCGGTGACGGCCCGGCCCGACGGCGTGCTCGTCGAATGGTCCGGCACCGACGGCGCCACGGGCTACAACATCTACCGGCGCCAGGCCGAGCAGCGCTCGCTCGGGCAGCCGATCCAGGCCGCGGGCACCGAGGCACGGAGCTGGCTCGACAACAGCGCCGCCCTGGGCCAGAGCTACATCTACGGCGTCACCGCGATCGCCGGGCAGGACCCGCTCATCGAGAGCGGAGTCGCCTCCGAGCAGGAGGTCCGCTACCAGGACCGCTTCCCGCCGCCGCCCCCCCTGGAGCTGGTGGCCCTGGCCGAAGGGGGCCGGGTACGCCTCGTCTGGCGCGGCTCCGAGGCGGAAGACCTGGCCGGCTATCACGTCTACCGGCGCGGCTCCGAGGGCGACTTCGCCCGCGTCAGCCGGGAGACGCTCCAGGACACCGAGTTCGTGGACGAGACCGTCTCGGCCGGCCAGACCTACAGCTACCGGGTCACGGCGGTCGACAAGCTCGGCAACGAGAGCGGCCCCGGAGCCGAGGTCCGCGCGTCCGTCCCGGAATGATGGATTTCTACAAGGTCTCCGGCAGCGGCAACGACTTCCTTGCTCTGGTTGAGGAATCGGAGCCGGAGCCGGAGACCATCCGCGCCTGGTGCCGGCGCGGCGTCTCCCTGGGGGCGGACGGTCTGTTCGTCCTCCGACGCACCCCTGCCGGCGTGGACATGGCCTACTTCAACTCGGACGGCTACCCAGCCGATCTATGCCTGAATGGCACGCGCTGCGCCGCGCAGCTCGCCTTCCACCTGGGCTGGGCCGAGGACGACGTGACCGTCGCGACCGGTTCCGGCCCGGTGAAGGCCCGCCGCGTCGACGATTCGCGGGTCACCCTGGAGGTTCCCGCGCCCGAGAAGCCCCACCCCCTGACGCTGGAGGCAGGCGGCATCCGTTGTGCAGGGTTTCATGTCCGGGTCGGAGTGCCTCACTACGTGCTCTCCTGGCCGGACAGCCTGGACAAGGCGCCGGTCGAGTCGCTGGGAAGAGAGCTACGGTTCCATGACGTGCTCGGCGAAGGCGGTGCCAACGTCAACTTCGTGCGGTACCCGGACGAGCGCCACATGGAGATCCGGACGTACGAACGAGGCGTCGAGGCCGAGACGCTCTCCTGCGGGAGCGGCATCCTGGCCGGAGTGGCCGCCGGGATTCAGTTGGGGAGATTGACGCTCCCCGTCCGGGTCGCGGTTCAGGGCGGGTTCGAGTTGGAGGTGGCCCTGGCTCCCAATCGGGAATGGCTCCTGACTGGAGATGCCCGCGTGGTGGCCCAGGGCTCGCTGCTTCCCGAAGCCGCGGCGAGCCCACCGCCTCCGCCCTGGAGCTAGCTTTTTAACTATTATGCTGTCCGCTGTTCTCGAGGAGGAGTGGAAGTGGAGGAGATCAGGAACACAGCCCATGGGGCACGGGTTGCCGCCATCGTGCCGGCCTACAACGAGCAGGAAACCATCCTCGAAGTCTTGAAGGTCCTCCAGGCCACCCCTCTCATCAAGGAGGTGCTGGTGGTCTCCGACGGCTCGACCGACGACACCGTCGAGATCGCCCGCTCTCACGGCTTCAAGACCATCCATCTGCGCCAGAACCAGGGCAAGGGGATGGCCATGGCGGTCGGGGTCGCGCACACGGACGCGGAGATCCTCACCTTCGTCGACGGCGACATCCTGAACCTGACCGTGGAGCAGCTCACCCGGCTGATCGTGCCGGTCGTGGCCGGGACCTCCGGCATGTGCGTCGGCGTACGCGACCGCGGCGCGGCCCTG
>JANOCF010000061.1:0-6170 GCA_031412055.1 Holophagales bacterium
CGTGGACGAGGGCGTCCTTGAGGGCCTGGATCAACGGATCTCCGGGATCCGGGAACATCCTCAGGAAAGTGTCGAGGGTGATCGTCGTGGCGAAGTAGCGCCGCGCATACTTGGCGGCATCGAGCCGAATCTCAGCGTCAATCTCAGCTTCATAAGCGGGCATGGTAGACCGGTTCCCAAAAGCGAATCGAATTGTGAGCATGAGTATATCCAACCAGGAGAGGCAAGGGAATAGTCCCTGTGCCAGAATCTTGGCATGACCGAACCACTGAAGCCGCTGGACCCGCTGGAGACCTTGAGGCGCCTGTGCCTGGCACTGCCGGAGACGACCGAGCGGCTCAGCCATGGCGAGCCGACCTGGTTCGTGCGCGACAAGAAGACGTTCGTGATGTACGCCAACCACCATCACGACGACCGGCTGGCGTTCTGGTGCGCCGCGCCGGACGGCGCCCAGGATGCGCTGGTCAGATCGGACCCCGAGCGCTTCTTCGTGCCGCCCTACGTGGGGTACCGCGGCTGGCTGGGCGTGCGGCTGGACGTGCCGGTCGACTGGGACCGGATCGAGGACCTGGTCGCCGCCGCCTACCGCATGGTCGCCCCGAAGCGATTGCTGGCCGAGCTGGACGCCAGATCCGCCTGACCTTTCTTCCTGCATCAGACCGCGGGCGCGGTTCTCTTCGACTCGGGCACCCAAGAGGTTGAAGGGAGAGAACCATGTGCAGACCTCACGCGTCCTCTTGCCACCGCAAGCCCCTCCTCCTGCTGCTCATGCTGACGGCCGTGCTCCTCTGGCAGCCGCCGTCCGCGGCGGCGAGCCCGCCGCCCGAGCCGCCCGAGCCGCCCGAGATGAAGAGCCAGGCCGTCCCCTACTACGAGGATGGGTACTGCGGGGACTGGACCTGCAACATCTACGAAGACTGCTCCTCCTGCCCGGACGACTGCGGCTACTGCTACGACTACTGCGGCGACGGCATCTGCCAGTCCTCGGAGAGCTGCTCGGACTGCTCCTCCGATTGCGGGAGCTGCTCGGAGAACCGCTCGGTGGTCGTCGGCACGAAACGCTACTGGGCCGAATACGCTGCCAACGCGATCTGGCGCAGCAACCTCGACGGATCGCAGGTCGAGCTGGTGCACAGCGTCAACGGACCGTACGGCATCGGCTACGACCCGGCGGCGGGGTATCTGATCTGGACGAGCTCGGCCGACGAAACCGTCCAGGCGGCGCCCGCCGCCGGCGGCGGCGTCATCACGCTCCAGAGCTCTTTCGAGGAGTACTTCGCGATCGCCTTCAAGGCGACCGGCCAGACCGAGACCGCTGCGCCGGCTGCGATGACTGCGATGGCTGCGATGAATGCGTCGTCCACCACGTCGCTCAGCTACAGCGTGATCGGCAGCGAGGTCGTCAAGCTCACCCAGGACATCAACACCGGCGCCGAGCAGCGCGAGGTGCTGCTCACGCTCTCCTCTCCCGACGAGGTGCACGGCCTGACCCTGTCGGCCGACGGCACGGCTCTCTACCTGGGCGACCCGGTCGGCAGGATGAGCCGGAAGCTGGACATCGGGAGCCACGGCGTCGAGTGGCTCCTCTTCGACGACTACAGCTCGCTCTCCTTTTCGACGCTCAGCTCCCCGGAGGCAGCCCAATGAAGACCCGGCACGCATGCATCCTCCTTGCGCTCATCGGCGTACTCTCCGGCCTGCCGGCCGAGGCGCAGGTCGTCGGCTATGCCGACCTGCACTCCCACCTGATGGCCGAGCACAGCTTCGGCGGCGGCTGGTACTGGGGCACCGCGGAAGGCCCCATGGACTGGGCGGTCCGCCGCTGCGACGGCAACTTCCCGGGCCAAAGCCACGCGGCCACGGTCTTCCCGATCGTGTCGGAGTTCATCGGCAACGACACGGGCTGGCATCTCGGCATCCGGCGCGGCTATGACCGGCGCCGGTGCGTCCGCTTCCTGGGCATCACGATCCCTGGCACGTGTCCGAGGCCCCACTTCGAGGACTGGCCGATGTGGAACGCCATCGCTCACCAGCAGATGTGGTACGGCTGGCTGCAGCAGGCCCACCAGGGCGGGCTTCGCGTCATGGTCGTGTCGCTGGCGGAATCGAACTTTCTCTGCGTCAACACGGCCTTCTTGACGCGCCGTTACGGCTGCGATGAGATGGAGTCCATTCAGCGCCAGGCTACCTTCGCTCGCGACTTTGCCACGCGCAACAGCAGTTGGGCGGGCATTGCCACCACGCCTGCCCAGGCCCGTGCCCTGATCGCACAAGGCAAGCTGGCGCTCGTCCTGGCCGTCGAGGTCACCAGGCTCTTCCCGAGCGGCGACTTCATCGCGCAGCTCGATCAACTGCGGGCGATGGGAATTCGCTCGGTGCAGGTGGTCCACCATGCCGACAACCGTTTTGGCGGCGCTGCCCAGATCCCGGCGCTCAAGAAGGCGGCCAACACCACCGAGTTCCTGTGGGGTGGCCTCAACATCACCGGCATCAACGACATCGTCTGCCGGGACAGCGGGGGATCCTCCGGCACCTGCAACGGCGACAACTACCTCAACGAGCGGGGCCTCACGCCCGAGGGGCAGACCCTGGTCGGCGCGATGATGGACCGCGGGATGCTGGTGGACGTCGCCCATCTTTCGCGCAAGGCGTTCGCGGAGACCTACGGCATCGCGCAGCAGAGAGGCAACTATCCGCTGCTCTACTCGCACGCCCACATGTGGGACACGGTCAGCTCCTCGGAAAAAAATGAGAAGTTCATCCGGGACAGTGAGATCGACATGATCGCCAATACGGGCGGCATGGTCGGCCTGCGCACCGGTCCCGAAGCGTCGGTGGCCTACCCTGGTGCCTCGCCGGTCGCCAACCGTTGCCAGGGGTCGGCCCGGTCTTTCGCCCAGTCGCTGATGTATGCCGTGGACCGCGGCCTGACCGTCGGGTTTGGAGCGGACTTCAACGGCTTCACCAACCAGTTGAGCCCGCGCTTCAACCTGCTCTCCTGCTATCAGGATTTCGTCGACATCCTCGGCACGGGCGGGCCCAACGATCTGCACAAGAAGGGCCTGGCCCACGTGGGACTGCTTCCGGCGCTGATGAACGACCTGCAAAGAGTAGGGGTAGGCACCCAGTATCTCGATCACCTGAACGACTCGGCCGAGAACTTCCTGGTGATGTGGGAGCGCAGCGTGAGCCTCGGCACGATCCCGCCGGTCTCGAACCTGGCCCTGCTGGCCTCCGCGTCAGGGACCACCACCTACTGCTCGGGCTCGGGCGAGCACTGCTACAGCGCGGCGCGCGTGAACGACGGCTCCGCGAGCACGGCGCTCGGCGGCTACAACAGTTGGACGAACGCCTGGGGTGCCGCCTTGCCGCAGTGGGTCGAGCTGAGCTGGAGCAGCCCGGTCACCGCGTCCCGCGTCGAGCTGTTCACGACCTCGGGCTACGTGCTCCGCGACTACGACATCCAGTACTGGACGGGTTCGAGCTGGATGAACCTCGCCAGCGTCAACAACAACACGAGCGTGAACCGGACGCACACCTTCGGTCCCATCACGACCACCCGCCTGCGGGTGCTGGGCCGCTCGGGACCGAGCCACCAGCCGGGCTACGCGCGGGTCAACGAGATCGAGGTGTTTTAGAAAGTCTTTTCGTCCGCCGTCGGCCCGTAGAGCGAGGGGACGGGAACGTCGTGGAGCCGCAGATAGACGGTGAGCTGGCCCCGGTGGTGGGCCATGTGATTGAGGACGCTGTCGCGGATCGCGACGTAGCGCGACTGGTCGGCGACCACTTTGCCCTGCACCAGCAGCCGCCAGTGGGTCTCCAGGTGCTCGTCCGTGGTGTTCGAGAGCGCCTCCCGCGCCTTGGCCACGGCCTCCTCGAACGCCTCCAGGAGCTCGCGGTTGGTGGAGAAGTCCCCCGTCGTGTACTCACCTTTCTGGGCCAGGTCCAGCTCGTCTTCGGTCACGATGGACTTGATCCAGGAGAGCATCGTGGCCACGAGCCCCGCCAAGTATCCGAGCTCCATCGATTTCTCGTGCGGCTTCCAGTCGTTGCGGCCCTCGGGCACGCGCTCCAGCGCGCGGCGCGCGCCGTCCGCTTCCCGGTCCAGCTCGGCCAACAAAAGCTCGGTGATCTTCGGCATTGTCTTCCTCCTTTTCAGGCTCCGATCGCCTGACGAATCCGCCGGATCTGGGCGAGATGCACCAGGTCGTGGCCGGCGTACAGTCTGATCATCTTGCTCAACGGCTCGTCGCCCCGTTCCGCGTGACGCATCACGCGCTGGAGGTCCTCGGGCGTCGCCCGCCGGACCAGGCGCAGGTTCGCGGCCCGAAGCATCGTGAACTCCTGCAGGGCGGTCTCGATCTCGGCGTCCTGGTAGCCGAGGCGCTCGGCCCAGAGGTCCTGGTCGTACCCCGACAGCACGGGCGCGTCGTGGGCGAGCACCATGCGGAAGCGAAAGGCGCCGACCAGCTCGGAATCGTTGAGATGCTGGACCACCTGGCGGACCGACCACTTCCCGGCCCGCTCGGGCGTCCCGTCCTGCTCCGGGGTGAGACCCGCGACGGCCTGCCGGAGCGCGCCGGGCGTCTCGGCCAGGACCTCGAAAGCGTCCCGCGAGCCCAGGGCCCCAAGGATCGAGGCGATATAGACCTCGGCCTGATCGACTGCGTTTGATGCGTTGTAGGAGAGATCTGTCATGCATGCCTCCGATTGACCCGATGAAAAGCTGACGGATCGAACGATAGCACTCCCGCCTGACCGGAGATCCCCTTGACTCCCCGGCAGGTTGTGGGTAGCTTGCATCGATGACCGAGCCGGCACTGCCAGTCCCATCGCTTGCCACCCCTTTCGAGCGCGCGTTTCCGACGCTGACACCGGCGCAGATCGCGCGCATCGCATCGCACGGGCATACGCGTCCGGTGGTGCGCGGCGAGGTGCTCATCGAGGCGGGGGCGCAGGTCGTGCCGTTCTACGTGCTCACGGCGGGCCAGATCGAGATCGTCCAGCCCTCTGGAGGTATCGCGGGCGGCACCGAGACGCTCATCGCCGTTCATGGACCGGGCCATTTCACCGGCGAGGTGAACATGCTCTCCGGCCGCCGCTCGCTGGTCCGGGCGCGGGTAGCCGAGCCCGGCGAGGTGATCGAGCTGGATCACGGACAGCTTCTATCGCTCGTGCAGACCGACAGCGAGCTTGGCGAGATCATCATGCGGGCCTTCATCCTTCGCCGGGTGGAGCTGATCGCTCACGGGATCGGAGACGTCGTTCTCCTCGGCTCGGATCACTGCGCGGGAACGCTCCGCGTCCGGGAGTTCCTGACGCGCAACGGCCATCCGCACACCTACGTCGACCTCGACCGCGACGCCGGCGTCCAGGAGCTGCTGGACCAGTTCCATGTCGGCGAGGAAGACATCCCCGTCGTGATCGTCCGTGGCGAGATCGTGCTCCGGAGCCCGACCCTCCGGGAGATCGCCGAGTGCCTGGGCTTCAACGAGGGGATCGACCCGACGCAGCTCCGCGACCTGGTCATCGTCGGCGCCGGACCCTCGGGGCTCGCGGCGGCGGTGTACGGCGCGTCGGAAGGGCTCGACGTCCTGGTGCTGGAGACGAGCTCGCCGGGCGGCCAGGCCGGTTCAAGCTCGAAGATCGAGAACTATCTCGGCTTTCCGACCGGGATCTCGGGCCAGGAGCTGGCGGCGCGCGCCTACACGCAGGCGCAGAAGTTCGGAGCGCAGTTGATGATCGCGAAAGGCGCCAGGCGCATCCTGTGCGAGCGCAAGCCCTACGCCCTCGAGACCGAAGACGGCACGCGCATCCTGGCGCGCACCGTCGTCATCGCGACCGGCGCCGAGTACCGGAAGCTGTCCGTGCCCAACCTGGCGCAGTTCGAAGGCGCCGGGGTGTACTACGGCGCGACCTTCATGGAGGCGCAGCTGTGCGCCGGGGAAGAGGTGGTCGTGGTCGGGGGTGGAAACTCGGCCGGCCAGGCCGCGGTCTTCCTCGCGCAGACGGCCAGGCGCGTGCACGTCCTCATCCGCTCGGGCGGGCTGGCGGAGAGCATGTCCAGATACCTGATCCGGCGTATCGAAGACAGCTCCGCGATCGTCCTGCGGCCGTACACGGAGATCACGGCCCTCGAAGGGAGCAGCCATCTCGAGCGCGTGAGCTGG
>JANOCF010000062.1:0-4413 GCA_031412055.1 Holophagales bacterium
CGACTCCGCGCCCCAGAGACGGACGACGGTGTCGCGATGCTCGCGCGCCATGTAGGCGGCCATGCGGGCCACGCTGGGAGCGTCGAAGATCACCACCACGTGGACGATCTCCCCCAGCTCCCGCTGCAGACGGTTGATCAGCACCGCCCCGGTGATCGAGTTGCCGCCCAGCTCGAAGAAGGAGTCGTGAATCCCCACCGAATCGACCCCGAGCGTCTCGCGCCACAGACCCGCGAGGAAGAGCTCCAGCGGCGTGCCCGGCTCCACCCGCTCCCGGGCGGAGACCGGCAGGGCGCCGGGTTCGGGCAGGGCCTTGCGGTCCACCTTGCCGTTGGGGCTCAAGGGCAGGGCAGGCAGGAAGACGAAGGCGGAGGGGACCATGTACTCGGGCAGACGCTCCGCCAGGTAGTCCTGGAAGGGTACCTCCTCCCCCACCACATAGGCGACGAGCCGCCAGTCGCCCGGCGTCCTCTCAGGGGCAACAACCACCACGTCCCGAACCGCCGGATGCGTAGCCAGGGCGGCCTCGATCTCCCCCAGCTCGATGCGGAAGCCGCGGATCTTGACCTGGAAGTCGATCCGTCCCAGGTACTCGATCGCGCCGTCCGGACGCCAGCGGGTCAGGTCGCCGGTCCTGTAGAGACGCGCTCCCGGTCCTCCGAACGGATCGGGGACGAACCTCTCCGCCGTCAGCTCCGGCCGCCGGTGATAGCCCCGGGCCGGCTGGACGCCGCCGATCAGCAGCTCTCCAGGTACACCCACCGGCACCTCGTGGAAGCTCGCGTCGAGGATGTGGATGGCCGTGTTCGCGATCGGCCGGCCGATGGGCACCGGGCTCCGATCCCCTTCGCGTCCGCATGCCCAGGCCGTGACGTCCACGGCGGCTTCGGTGGGGCCGTAGAGGTTGTGCAGCTCCACGCCTCCGAGGAGCTCGGCGAAACGACGTTCGAGCTCGGTTGGCAGGGCCTCACCGCTGCAGATAACCCGCTTCAGCCCCGTACACCGCTCCGCGCCGGGAGCCTCCAGGAAGACCCGCAGCATGGAGGGGACGAAGTGGAGAGTGGTGATCCCCTCGCGGACGATCGTCTCCGCCAGGTAGGCCGGGTCCTGGTGCCCTCCGGGACGCGCCACCACCAGGCGCGCACCGGCCATCAAGGGCCAGAAGAGCTCCCAGACCGACACGTCGAAGCTGAACGGGGTCTTCTGGAGGACCCGGTCGTCCGGCGTGAGCCCGTAGGTCTCCTGCATCCAGAGGAGACGGTTGCGGATCGCCCGGTGGGAGTTCATCGCCCCCTTGGGACGGCCGGTCGACCCCGACGTGTAGATCATGTACGCGAGCGAGTCGGCGTGAATTGGGTGTAGGGGCGCAGCATGCTGCGCCCTCGGATCGGCGTCGAGATCGGCGTCGAGGAGGACCACGCGGGCGCCGTGCGGCGGGAGGCCATGCACAAGGTGGCTCTGGGTGAGGAGGACCGAAACGGCCGAGTCCTCCAGCATGAAGGCCACGCGGTCCGCCGGGTAGCCGGGATCGATCGGCACATAGGCGGCGCCGGCCTGGAGAATGCCGAGCAGGCCCACGACCATCTCCAGGGAGCGCTCGGCGCAGATGCCCACGAGATCGTCCAGCCCCACGCCCAGCTCTACGAGGCGGCCAGCCAGGCTCGCGGCGCGCTCCCACAGCCCGGCGTAGGTGAGCGTCTCTCCCTCGAAGACCAGCGCGACGGCGTCCGGCGCGCGCTCCACCCGGGCCGCGATCAGCTCGGGGAGGCAGGGCTCGGGCGCCCAGCCGGTTCCGGTGGCGTTCCACTCCAGGAGCTGCTGCCTCTCGGCTCTGGAGAGCATCGGCAGCTCCGACAGCCGTGCCCCAGGATCGGCCACGGCGGCCTCCAGCAGGGCGGTGAAGTGGCCGCGCAGGCGGGTGATGCGGCTGGCATCGAACAGGTCGCGGTTGTACATCCAGAAGAGCGTCAGCCCCTGCCCCGTCTCGCCCGCGTTGAGGACGAGATCGAACTTCGAGGTGGCCGTGGTCACGTCCACCGGGGTCAGGGTGACCTCCGAAAGCTCGTAGCGCTCCTCCGGGGTGTTCTGCAGCACGAAGAGCACCTGGAAGATCGGCGCGTGGCTCAGATCGCGCTCCGGAGCCAGCTCCTCCACCAGCTTTTCGAAGGGGAGCCGGCTGTGCGCGTAGGCCCCCAGCGTGACGTCCCGCACCCGTTCCACGAGGCCGCGGAAGGCGGGATCTCCCGACAGGTCCACCCGCAGCACCAGGGTGTTGAGGAACAGCCCGATCAACCCCTCCGTCTCCGCGTTGTCGCGGCCGGCGACGGGCGTGCCCACGACCAGGTCGGACTGCCGGGTGTAGCGCGCCAGAAGCGTGTCCAGGACGGCGAGCAGCACCATGAAGGGGGTGCCGCCTTCCTTGCGCGCCAGGGCCTGGACGTCCCGCTCCAGGCCTGCGGAGAGCCGGTCGCTCTGCGACCCGCCGCGAAAGCGCTGGAGCGCCGGACGCGGCCGGTCGGCAGGCAGCGGCAGAAAGGCCGGCGCTCCCGCCAGGCGGTCCTTCCACCAGGCGAGCTCGCTCTCCAGCACCTCCCCTTTCAGCCACTCGCGCTGCCAGAGGGCGAAGTCCGCGTACTGCACCGGCAGGTCCGGCAGGGCCTTCCCGCCGTAGAGCGCCGCCAGCTCGGTCACCAGCACGCCCACGGACCAGCCGTCCGCGATCACGTGGTGCAGAGCGAGCGCGAAGATGTGCTCGTCGGCGATCTCCGAAGCCGTGCGCAGCAGGAAGCTCCGGATCAGGGGACCCCGGGCCAGGTCGAACGGCCTGCGCCCCTGCTCCTCCACCATCCTGCGCGCCTCGCGGTCGCGGCGCTCCGGCGGCAGGGCCAGCAGGTCCACCACCGGGAGAGGCACACGCAGCTCGGGCAGGATCTCCTGGAAGATGCCTTCCGGACCGGCTACGAAGACCGTGCGCAGGGCCTCGTGCCGCTGGACGATGCCGTTGAGGCTCGCGGCCAGGGCGGGCACGTCCAGCCGGCCCGTGAGCCGCACCGCCCCGGGCATGTTGTACGCCGGGCTTCCGGGTTCGAGCCGGTCCAGGAACCACAGGCGTTCCTGGCCGAAGGAAGGCGGGATCCGGCCGTCCCTCTCCCGGGGAAGCAGCGGCGGCGCCAGGGAGCGGGAGACGGCCCGGGCGGACTCGACCTCCCGCGCCAGGGCGGCCACGGTGGGCGCTTCGAAGAGCCGGCGCAGCGGCAGGTCGATTCCGAAGGACTGCCTCAGCCGCGAGACCACCCGCATGGCCAGCAGCGAGTGCCCGCCCAGCTCGAAGAAGCTCTGGTGAGCTCCCACTCGCTCGATCCCGAGGAGATCCGCCCACATCCCGGCCAGCATCTCTTCGACCGGACCGCGCGGCGCCACGAAACCCTCCGTGCCCGCCGCGCTCTCGGGCTCGATGCGCGACAGCGCCTGGCGGTCCACCTTGCCGTTCGGCGTCACCGGCAGCGATTCCAGGACCACGAAGGCCGACGGCACCATGTACTCGGGAAGCTCGCGGGCCAGTGCGGCGCGCAGCTCCACCCCTTCCAGACCGCTGGCCAAAGGCACCACGTAGCCCACCAGGACCTTGCCGCGGCGGCCATCCTCCCGGGCCAGCACCACACCCTCGCGCACTCCGGGCAGGCGGGCCAGCACGGCCTCGATCTCGCCCAGCTCGATGCGGAAGCCCCGAATTTTGACTTGATGGTCCGTTCGGCCCATGAACTCCAGGTCGCCGCCCGGCAGCCGGCGCACGAGGTCGCCCGTGCGGTACAGGCGCGCTCCGGCCGGACCGAAGGGATCGGGGACGAAACGCCCGGCCGTCAGGTCCGGCCGGCCCTGATACCCGCGGGCGAGCAGGGCCCCGCCCAGGCAGAGCTCGCCGGGCACGTTGACGGGGACTGGATTGCCCTGGAAATCCAGAATCCAGGCGGAGCGCCCCGCCAACTGCCGCCCAATGGGGATGGAACCCTCAGACTTCGCGGCGGTTCCAAGATCGAGGGCCAGCACGGTTGCGGTGACCACGGCCTCGGTCGGACCGTAGGTGTTCACCAGCGGGATGGGGGCCAGCGGAGTCCGGAACCAGAGGCGGGCCATCTCGGCGGACATGGCCTCGCCGCCCAAAGCGACAAAGCGGAGCCGCAGCCCTTCCGGCAGCCGCTCCAGGCCCTCGCACTCCCGCACCCACTGGTGCCAGTAGGCGGTGGGGATGTCGAGCGTGGTCACCCCCATCTCCGCGAGCCGCGACAGGAACCGCTCCGGCGGCCAGATCTCCGCCCCGCTGGGCACCACCGCGGCTCCGGACAGCAGCGCCGGCAGCATCTCCTCCAGCGATGCGTCGAAGCCGGGGGAGGCGAACTGCAGCATCCGGTCGCC
>JANOCF010000063.1:0-10852 GCA_031412055.1 Holophagales bacterium
GGCCATCCTCACCCCCTGTCCCCCTCTCCCATATCCCACCCAAGCCCCCGCCGGGAGAGGGGGAACGCAATCCGACACTCCCGGCTGCGCATCAGCCCGCTTTATCCGGAATTGCCCGCAGGCGTCCCCCCTCTCCCGGGGTTTTGGGCGGGAGGGAGATGGGAGAGGGGGACAGGGGGTGAGGTCCGTATTACACTCTCCCTCCAGAACATGAACCTGATCGAGGTGACCATCCAGGACGGCTACACCTCCTTCCGGCCCGGCGACGTGGTCGAGGGGACGGTGATGTGGCAGCTCGACCCGCCCCCGAGCGAGGTGGAGGCGCGGCTGTTCTGGTTCACCCGTGGGAAGGGTATCCGGGACGTCGTCATCGTGGAGACGATCCCGTACCACAGCCCGTCTCGCATGGAGCGCCGGGCGTTCCGCTTTCAACTGCCCGCCGGACCCTACAGCTTCTCGGGCAAGCTGATCTCGCTGGTTTGGGCGATCGAGGTGGTGGCCCAGCCGGGCGACACCTCGGAACGGGCCGAGATCACCGTCTCGCCCACCGGGGACGAGATCCTGCTGGGCACGCCATGAGCCTGGACACGATCTCGTCGAAGAAGAGCAGCACCGGGTCGCCGCCCGGCTGCCTGGCCCTGTTCTTCCTGGTCTTCGTGGTGGTCGGGGCCGCGATCTTCTGGTTCCTCTCCGTCAAGCCCTTGAGCAAGGTCATGGCCGCGCAGACCTGGCCGCCGGTCCCCTGCATGGTGATCGAGAGCCACGTGGAGGAGAGCAGCGACTCGGACGGCACCACCTACAAGGCCGTGGTGACCAGCTCCTACTCCTACCAGGGGCGGGATTACCGCGCTGCCCGCTACGACTTCACCAACTTCCTCTCCAGCGGCTACGAAGGCAAGGCGGCCGTCGTAGCCCGCTACCCCCCGGGCACCTGGGCGGAGTGCTACGTCAACCCCCAGGACCCCACCGAGGCCGTGCTGCACCGGTCTCCGTCCGCCCGCTACCTGGTCGGCCTCTTCGGTCTGCTCTTCATGCTCCCCGGCCTGTTCGGTGTGATCTGGGTGCTGCGCGCCGTCGCGGGGGTCGGGGGACGCAAGGAAGCGTACACGGTCGCGGATCCCACGTCCCCCTTCGGGGTGAGCAACCCGCAGGGAGACGTCTCCGGCCCCGTGGAGCTGAAACCCCAGGTCTCGCCGCTGGGCAAGCTGTTCGGCCTGCTCGTCGCGGCCCTGTTCTGGAACGGCATCGTCGGGGCCATCGCCTTCATCGCCTTCCAGGGCAGCGGGGGAGAGAGGCCCGACGGCTGCCTGATCGCCTTTCTCGCCCTGTTCGGGCTCATCGGCCTCCTTCTGATCTATGCCTTTCTGCGCCAGGTCCTGGTGCTGTTCAACCCGCGCCCGAAGCTGACGCTGAGCCCGGGCACGCTCTCGCCCGGCGGTACGGCCTACGTGCAGTGGCGGCTCGCCGGCGGAACCGGGGGCGTCAAGCACTTGCGGGTCACGCTGGAGGGACGGGAGGAGGCCCGCTACCGCCGCGGCACCGACACGGCGATAGACAAGAATACGTTCGCCGTGGTGCCGATCGTGGACACGGACCAGGAGTACCAGATGGCGTCCGGCTCGACCAGCTTCACCCTGCCGGCAGACACCGTGCCGTCCTTCACGGCGGAGAACAACAAGATCATCTGGACCATCAAGGCAAACCTGGAGATCTCCGGCTGGCCCGATTCGGATGAGGAGTTCGAGATCCTCGTCCGGCCGTGAGAGCCCGCGACAACCCCTTTGCCTCGGAGCGGGTGCTGGAGATCCGCTTCCGTCTCCCCGACGGTTGGACCTGGGAGAGCCTGCTGGACCGCCTCGCCGGTCTGGACTGGCGCGCGGCGATCGTGGGACCCCACGGCCGCGGCAAGACCACGCTTCTGGAGGACCTGGCGCCACGGCTGGAGGCGCGGGGGTTCCGGGTGCGGACGCTGACCCTCTGGGATGATCATCCCCGCCTCAGCTCTGCAGACCGGGCGCGTCTCCGGGACCTGGGTCCCCGCGACTTCGTGCTGCTGGACGGCGCGGAGCAACTCGGGCGCCTTTCCTGGCTCTACCTGAAGCTGCGCTGCCGGCGGGCCGGCGGACTGCTGATCACCTCGCACCGTCCCGGCCTCCTTCCCACCCTTCTGGAGTGCGGCACCTCGCCGGAGCTGCTGGCCGTCATCGTCCGCGAGCTGACGGGCGAGGAGCCCCCCTGCGTGGCTGACGTGGAGACGCTGTTCGCGCGGCACGCGGGGAACCTGCGCAGCGCGTTGCGGGAGCTTTACGACCGGTCCATGAGCTGAGGGCGGCTGTTCCCCCGGCCGCGGAACCGATTCCCCCGTCCAGGGCGACCGCCGCCCTCGCCGGGGGAAAGGCCGCCGAGCCCGGGGAGACAGCCGCCGAAGCCGGGGAAACAGCCGCAGAGGCCGGGGGGACGGCCGCCGTGGCCGGGGGGATGGCCGCCGCCGCCGGGGGAACCGCCGCCCTCGCCTCAGCGGACGTCCAGGAACCGGTCGATCACCGCGAAATACCTCTCCGGCTGAAGCAGCGCCGTGGCGTGGCCGCTGCCGGAGAAGAGGTGGACCTCCGCTCGGGGATAGAGAGCTTGCAGAGCGGCGCGTGCGGGCTCCGGCGTGACCGGGTCGTCGTCCGCGAAGAGGAGCAGGACCTTCCCCGGCCAGCCGTCCAGGTCTCCGGGCTGGAAGCGGGGACCTGAGAAGAGGTCCGCCACTCTCGCGTAGAGGGCCAGGATCTCTCCCTTGGAGACGCGCCCCAGGACGTCCTCGGTGTAGGAGCGGAACACGGCCAGCTCGGGCGTGTCGGGCAAGATCCCCAACAGCTTCTTGCGGAAGAGGGCGCGCAGCAGCCCCTGCGGGAAGAGACCGAGGAGCTTCACGCCCATCCTCAGGGCACGGGCGCGTCCTGCTTCCGGCACCATCGTGTGAGAGAGGATGAGCCGCTCAGTCCGCTCCGGATGCCGGCGGACGAACGCCTGGGCCATGAGACCGCCGTAGGAGCCGCCCGAGACGATGGCCTTGTCGATGCCTTCCCGGTCCAGGATGCCCGCGATGCCGCCGATGCCGTTCATCAGCGCATCCATGGTGCGGACCGGCGCGTAGGTCGGGGCGATCACCCGGAAGCGGTCCTCGAAGTGGGGGAGCGTGAGCCACGTCGAGTCCGCCACGGCCAGCGCTCCGGGGAGGAGCAGGAGCGTCCTGTCGCCTTGCCCGGCCGCGATGTACTCCCACGCTTGCCCCGCGATGGTGACCCGGCTCAGCGGGTGCTGCTCGCGGAACCGGCGCCAGGGCTCCATCTCAGAGCTCTTTTACCTGGCGGTGGCGGAAGCAGCCGGTCAGGTGGTCGTTGACCATGCCCACCGCCTGCATGAAGGCGTAGCAGATGGTCGGCCCCACGAACGTGAAGCCGCGCTTGCGCAGCTCCTTGCTCATGGCCTTGGACTCCGGTGTCTCCGGCAGCATCTCCCCCTTGTCCTTCCAGCGGTTCTGCTTCGGGACACCGCCCACGAACTGCCAGAGGAAGCGGTCGAGGCTCCCTTCCTGGGTCCGGATCTCCAGGTACGCGCGGGCGTTGCGCACCGCGGCGTCCACCTTGGCGCGGTTGCGGATGATCCCCTCGTCCTGGAGGAGCTCGGCCTTCTTCCTGTCGTCGTAGAGCGCGATCTTCTCCGGGTCGAAGCCGTCGAAGGCGCGGCGGTAGCTCTCGCGGCGGCGCAGGACCGTGATCCACGAGAGGCCCGCCTGGGCGCCTTCCAGAATCAGCATCTCGAACAGCTTGCGGTCGTCGTGAACCGGCACGCCCCACTCCTCGTCGTGGTAGGCCACGTAGAGCGGGTCGTCCCCGGCCCACCAGCAGCGGGTGGTCTTCGGCGTGAGCGGCATGCGCCATTTCTACCACGTGTCCCGCTTCGAGTGGCTGAGCGCACAACCAGGTAGCAAGCCCAAAGCAGATCGAGAGGGGGGTGAAACGTTTTTGCCCCCGCGGTCACTCTCGGTGAAGACCCCGCTGTAGTCGAAGTCCGTCTATTTCGTCCCTGGGAGGGGAACGATGTCCATTCGCCGCTCTTTTCGCCGCGTGCTCGGGTTGTGGAGTTGCATTCTTGTCGTCCTGGCCGCCCCCGCGCTGGCCCAGACCGTTTCGTTCCTTGACGGAAACGGTGCCGCCGCCAGCACCTGCCTGGAGAATACGGAGGCCCGGGTCCGGGTGACCGACCCCTCGGCCGACACGTCGTCGTCGACCTGGGAGACGGTCTCCGTGACCCTCTCGACGGCGATCGCCGGCGATTCCGAGACCCTCACCCTGGCCGAGACCGACCGGGACTCGGGGGTGTTCGAGGGGACGATCCGGCTGCTGCGGAGCGCGCCGCCGAGCCAGACGGGCGTGCTGGAGACGGCGGTATCGAGCGGAACGCGCGACACCCTGACGGCCACCTACGGATCCGCCACGGACACGGCCGCGATGGAGGCCCTCCGCATCCGATTCCTGCACGAGGACGGGCGGCCCGTTTCGGAGACCGGCGGCTACACCGAGGCCGACTGGGTCCACGTCCAGGTCGAAACCCACGTCGGCGGCAACAACCCGAACCAGGTCGACTCGCTGTTCATCCTGCTCTCCGTGAACGGCGACGACGAGGGGGCCGAGCTGCACGAGAGCGCCAACGCCACCGGCATCTTCGAAGGCCGGCTGCGGGCGGTCCTGCACAGCACCCCTGATTACGACGGTCTCCTTGGCGGCTATGCCGGGAGCCAGATTACGGCGCAGGCCTCCGAGCCCGACACCTCGGCCATCCGGACGGCCCAGGCTCCCCTGGTGTCGAGCCGGGCGGAGATCCTCGACGAGGAGGGCCGGCACACCGGCTTCGTGCCCGAAGCCTCCTCGATCCGGCTGCGCGTGGTGGACCGCCTGGCGGGCACCCCCTCGGTCGGGGTGGAGGTGATCTCCCTCCTCGCCCTGGACGACGAGACCGTGTACCTCGTGGAGACGGGGACGGCGACGGGCGTCTACGAAGGCGCGATCCAGACGTCCATCGCCTCCAAGGTCGTGGAGAACGGCACGCTGGAGACCACCGAGGACCCCGGGCCGCCGCACGGCTTCGACACGATCGAGCTCGCGTACGGCGGCTCCACGGACACGGTCCAGACCTACGGCTCCGACACCCGCTTCGTGGACGCCTGGGGCGGCGATGTGGAGATCTATGCCGCCGGCTCCACCGTGTACGTCCGGGTCCAGGCCCCGAACCGCAACCAGAACCCCGGCAGCATCGACTTCATCCAGGGCACGGTCGAGTCGCTCGCCAACGGCGATGTCGAGCTCGTCTACCTGGTGGAGACCGGGCGCAGCACCGGCCTTTTCGCCGGCTCGCTCCCCCTGGGGCTGCCCGGCAGCGGCTCCACGGGCGACGGCACCCTGCAGGCGCCGGTGGACGAGCTGATCGAGGTGCGGCACAACGACGTGCTCGGCCTGACCGCCTCGGCGGATCGCGCGCGCATCCGCTACACCAGTCTCCAGTTCGTGGAGGAGGACGGCGAGCCCACGCAGGTGCTGGTCGAGAGCGGCTCCGCCCGCCTGCGGGCGCTCAGCCCCGGCGCGAACACGTCCCCGGCCCAGGTGAACACGATCACCGCCCAGCTCGACAGCCGAGACGGCCAGGACCAGGAGACCGTGACGCTCACCGAGACCGGCCCGGACACCGGCGTGTTCACGGCCGAGGTCCCGATGGCCTGGGCGGACCCAGGCTCGGCGGTGACGGGCAATGATGTGCTGGAGACCTCCAACGGCGGCGCCCCCCGGTTTCTCCCGGACCTGGTGACCGCGGCCGCGCAGGACGTCACGGCCACGGCGGCCACGATGGGCGCGCGCATCCGCTTCCTCGACGCCCGGGGCGAGGAGACCGGGACCTACGCCGTGGGCGAGACCGCGTGGGTGCGGCTGGAGGACCACAACCGCGACACCAACTCCTACATGCAGCAGACGATCACGGTCGTGCTGTTCGTGCCGGGAGAGGACGAGCAGGAGATGATCCAGCTCACCGAGACCGGCATCGCCACGGGCATCTTCGAGGGCGGCATCCTCACCGCGGGCACGGCTTCGCAGTCCGCCTACAACGGCACCCTGGAGGCCGACTCCGGCAGCCGCATCCGGGTGGACCACCAGCACCGGCAGGATCCCAACGAGGCCACGGCCGAGGTGATCCTGATCCAGAACGCCGTGCAGTTCGAGGGCGCCGAGGAGCAGCCGGTGGACGAGTACCTGCGGGGCACGCAGGTGCGGGTGCGGCTGTTCTACGCCGACGGCAACCAGTCGCCCGGCACGATCGACTCCGCGCAGGTGCGCCTCAACGTCCTGCACACCGGCGACGTGGAAACCCTCTCCCTGACCGAGACCGGTCCGGACACCGGCGTCTTCACCGGCTCCATGCCCTTGCGCTACACCCGGTTCGGCAGCGGCGCGCAGGGCAACGGCTTCGTGGAGACGGGCGACTACTCCGGCGAGGGGTCCGCCGAGCCCGAAGCAGTGACCGTGTCGCACGAGATCTTGAACGGCCCGACGGCCACGGACGAGGTGAAGATCGGCGCCTCGCGCATCTGGTTCGTCGACGCCGAGGGTCACGACGCGGAGGCTTACTCCGTGGGCTCCCGGGTCTACGTGCGGTTCGAGGACCACGGCACCGGCGAGCTGGGCGTCGCCGACCCGACATCCGTGATGATCAGGTCCGGCGGGGGCGCGGACGAAGAGGCCATGCAGCTCCAGGAGACCGGTCCGGACACCGGCATCTACGAGGGCTCGATCCAGACGATCACCAACTATTCGTCGATTTACAGCGGCGCGCTCACCGTGGAGGCCGGCTGGGACCTCGACGTGTACGGCGACAGCGCTGTGGACCGGGCGCGCGTCGTCGAGTCCGTCGTGCAGTTCATCGACGCCCAGGGCCGGCCGACCGCCGAGCTGCTGGAGGGCGGCCGGGCGCGGATCCGGTCGACCGAGAGCCCCAGCTTCGTGGGTGGGTCGGTCACGGTGACGGTCCGCAGCCGCGATGGCGGCGACGAGGAGCCCGTGGAGCTGATGTCCGTGAGTCCCGGGATCTACGAGGGCGAGATCCAGATGGATTTCGTGAACATCGGGTCGCCTCCGTCCCAGGACGGCGTGCTGCAGACCTCCAACAGCGGGCCCGAGTACGAGGGCGACGAGGTGACGGCCGGTATCGAATACCGGCAGCACGTGGCCGTGGCCCGGGCGATCACCGTGGGCTCGCGCATCGCGTTCGTGGACGCCGCCGGCCAGGAGACCTCCGCCTTTGGCCTGGGGGAGACCGTCCGCGTGCGGGTCGAGGACCACAACCTGGACGACCCGGCGTACGCGTGGACGATCCCGGTCAACCTCTATGGACCGGACGGCGAGCAGGAGGACCTCACGCTCACGGAGACGGGCCTCGACACCAACGTCTACGAGGGCTCGGTACCCAGCCGCAGGCTGGCCAACGGCCCCTATCCCGGGAACAACTGGCTGGAGGTTGAGGCCGGGGACGCGGTCGACGCCTCGTACTCCAACGAGAACCGCCCGTCGCTGGCGCTGGCCCGGGCCACGGTGCTCGGCGGCACCGTGGCGTTCGTCGACTCCCAGGGGCTGCCGGCCGGGACCTATATGGAGTCCTCCCGCGCGTGGCTGCGAGTGCTGGACATCGGGGCCAACCTGGCGCCCTCGGTCGTGGACACGGTGACTGTTGCGCTCCGCGCGGACATCTCCTCGGATTCGGAAGACCTGGTCCTCACCGAGACCGGTCCCGACACCGGCATGTTCGTGGGCTCGATCGCCCTGCAGCTCGGCTCCCCGGCGAACGACGGGACCCTGCAGACCGGCCGGCGGACCAGCGCGCCCTACGCCCTGGACGTGCTGCGCGCCACCTACGCGTCCGGCGGCGGCACGGCCATGGCGGCCATGGCCTCGGCGGGGTTGACCGGCTCACGCACGTGGTTCGTGGATGAGTACGGCAACCCGGTCGACTCCTATGTCCAGGGCACGGCGGCCTGGGTGCGAGTGGAGGACCAGACCGCCAACCGGCCGGGGCTCCCCGACACCGTGCAGGCGAGCCTCGCGTCGCTCGCCACGAACGACGCCGAGACGATCACCCTCCTGGAGACGGACAGCGGCAGCGGCATCTTCCAGGGCTCGCTGCCGCTGGCGGTCTCCGCGTCCTCGACGCCCGCCGCCAACGACGGCAGACTGCACGCGGAGGCCGGCGAGAAGATCCGGGCCGCGCACTCGGACGGCTACGGACCGGCAGAGTCCTCGGCGCAGGTGGATATCCTGTACGCGTCCGTCGCGTTCGTCGACGAGTCCGGCCGGTCCACCGGCCAGGTGTTGGAGGGCGGCACCGCCCGCATCCGCGTGGTCGACGTCATGGCCTACTCGAATTCCATGACCGTCATGGTGCGGAGCAGCCGGGGCGCGGACCAGGAGGGCGTCACCGTCACCGAGACGGCGCCGGGCAGCCGCGTCTTCGAGGGCGCGGTGCAGCTCGAGTTCATCTCTTCGGGCGGCGGTCTCCCCGGTATCCCCGGCAATGGAACCCTGGAGACCGGCAACTGCGGGCCGCCGGACTACACCGGCGACACCCTGACCGTGGAGCACCAGTATGCCGAGGCCACCGCGGTCACGGTCCCGTCGCGGCTTCAGTTCCTCGACCGCTTCGGCCGCGTGGTCTCCACCTTCGCGGTGGGCGACCTCGTGGGGCTGCGGCTGGAGAGCCACAACGGCAGCGATCCGGCCACGCGCCAGACCGCGTACGTCACGGTCCGTGTGCCGCAGACCTCCGAGAACGAGAACGTCGCGCTCACCGAGACGGGCTTCGGCACCAACGTCTACGAGGGCGCCATCCCCAGCGGCTTTACGTTCCCCAACTCCGGCAACGGCACGCTGGAGACCGAGAGCGCCGCGGCGATCATCGAGGCGGAGCACACCGGCATCACCACGCCGAATCCCACCCGCGCCCAGGCCGTCTTTACCGCCGCCTCCATCACCTTCGTGGACGCGGCAGGCCAGCCCGTTGCGTCCTACCTGGAGAGCACGCGCGCCTACATCCGGGTGTTCGACGCGCAGGCCGGCACCGCCCCGATCGGCGCGACGGTGCGCACCGACCTGAGCCAGGACCAGGAGCTGGTCATGCTGAACCCGGTCGCGCCCGGGGTGTTCGTCGGCTCGGTCAACTTGAGCACCGGACCTGTCGCGCAGGGCAACGGCACGCTGGAGACCGGGCAGCTCGACACGCTCCGCGCCACCTATCAGACCTGGCAGGGTACGACGGCCACGGCTACCGCGGGCCTCACCGGCTCCCGCGCCTGGTTCGTGGACGCGTACGGCAACCCGGCCGGCACCTACGCCCGGGGCACCCGCGCCTACGTGCGGGTGGAGGACCACAACCTCGACCAGCCGGGCGTCTACAACACCGCGCAGGTGACGGTGCGCTCGCTGAGCACGGGCGATGTCGAAACCCTTTCTCTTCTGGAGACGGCGCGGGACGGCGGCCTGTTCGCCGGCTCGATCGTTCTGGAGACAGTGGCTACCTATCCGCAGACTCCGACCCCCGGCGACGGCAAGCTGCAGAGCGACGCGCCAGAGGACATCGAGGTCGTCCACGCCGACTGGACCGGGGAGACCAGCTCGTCGGACCGCGCCAACATCCAATATGGCGCGGTGATGTTCATCGACGAGTCCGGCGCGCTGACGGCCGAGGTGGTGGAGGGCGGCGTGGCCCGCATCCGGGCCATCGAGACGTCCACCTGGCGCAGCGGCACGGTGGCCGTGAGGGCGAAGAGCCGCTACGGTGCCGACGAGGAGTACGTGGTGCTCACGGAGACTCCGTCCCAGAGCGGCAACTACGAGGGCACGGTGCAGCTCGGCTTCGTGTCGCCGGGCGGCGGGGTCGCGACCAACAATGTGCTGGAGACCTCCAACAGCGGCAACCCCGCCTACCTGGGCGACGAGCTGACGCTGGATTACCAGGATGCCTTGGGGTACGGCGTCACCATCGCGTCGCGCGTGCAGTTCATCGACGCCTTCGGCTGGGAGACGTCCAGCTTCGCGGTGGGCGAGCCGGTGCGGGTGCGGGTGGAGAACTACGGCTCCCGCAATCCGGCGCAGCGCCAGACGACCTTCGCGACGGTGCTGGTGCCGGCGACCGGGGAGAGCGAACCGGTCACATTGATCGAAACCGGCTTCGACACCAATGTCTACGAGGGCTCCATCCCCACCAGCGGGAGCCCGGCGGGCACGCTGAATGTGCAACCCGGAGACGTCATCCGGGCAGAGCATTCTTCGATCACTACGCCGAGCATCAGATTCGCCGAAGCGGTGATCTCGGGCGCGGCGGTGCTATTCGTAGACGCCGAAGGCCAACCGGCGGAGGTCTACCTGGAATCGACCCGCGCCCTGGTGCGGGTGTCGGACTCCTACGCCAACCAGGGCTCGTCGCCGGACACCGTGAGCGTGACCGTGCGCTCGGTCCTGGGAGAAGACCAGGAAAACGTCACCCTGACCGAGACGGGCGGAACGACGGGCGTGTTCGAAGGCTCGATCGCTCTGAGCACGGGTCCGATCGCTCCGGGCAACGGCACGGTGGAGACCCGGCAGGACGTGGGTTCGCCGCACGAGTTCGACTCGCTGCGGGTGAGCTACACGTCGATCGCGGGACCGGTGACGGACACGGTGGGAACGATCAGCTCCCGCACCGCGTTCGTGGACGCGTACGGCAACCCGGCCGGCACCTACGCCCGGGGCACCCGCGCCTACGTGCGGGTGGAGGACCATAACTACGA
>JANOCF010000064.1:0-1770 GCA_031412055.1 Holophagales bacterium
TCTCGGAATCCGAGCTCCATCAGCTGCGGATCGAGTGGAACTCGGACGCGGCGGCGCCCGCCCTCTCCGTGATCGAGAGGTTCGAAAGCTGGGTGGACCGGACGCCGGACGCCGTCGCCCTGCTCGCGCCGGAGCAGGTCCTGACCTATGCCGGGCTCGACGCGCGCGCCAACCGGCTCGCTCACCGCCTGCGCGCGCTGGGCGTGACGATCGACTCCCGGGTCGGGCTGTGCGCCGAGCGGTCGCCCGCGATGATCATCGCCGTCCTGGGCATCCTCAAGGCCGGTGGCGCCTATGTGCCCCTGGACCCGGCCTATCCGAAGGAGCGGCTCGCCTTCATGGTGGAGGACGCCCGCCTTCCCTGGCTCCTGACCGAGGAGCGGCTGCTCGGCTTCTTACCCGAGACGGCGGCGGCGATCGTCCTACTGGACAGCGACGATCCCTGTTGCGGCAGCGCGTCGCGCCCGCCGCAGCTGGCGATGCCGGACAGCTTGGCTTACGTGATTTACACCTCGGGCTCCACCGGCCGGCCGAAGGGGGCGATGATCCACCACCGCGGCTGGAGCAACCTGGCGGACGCGCAGCGGAACCTCCTCGGCGTCCGGCCGGGGGACCGCGTGCTGCAGTTCGCGTCCCTCAGCTTCGACGCCTCGGCCTCGGAGATCGCCATGGCACTGGGCTCCGGCGCCACGCTGGTGCTCGGACCGCGCGAGCGGCGGCTCTCGGGGGAGGAGCTGAAGGCCCTGCTGAAGACGAGCAACAACGTCACCCTGCCGCCGACTCTCCTCGCGACCCTGGAGCCCGAAGATCTGCCCGAGGTGGAAACCGTGATCGTGGCGGGCGAGGCCTGCCCTCTCGAGCTGGTGCGGCGGTGGTCGCCCGGGAGGCAGGTCGTCAACGGCTACGGCCCGACCGAGGTGACGATCGGCGCGACGATGAAGATCTACGACGGCGGGGATCGCCTGCCGATCGGCCGCCCGCTCCAGGGGATGCAGGTCCACGTGCTGGACGCCGGGGGGATTCTGCTCCCGATCGGCGTTGCGGGAGAGCTCTGCGTGGGCGGCCTGGGGCTGGCCCGGGGCTACCTGGGCCGGCCGGACCGGACGGCCGAGAGCTTCGTGCCGCACCCGCTCGCCACGTTCCCCGGCGAGCGGCTGTACCGCACGGGCGATCTGGCGCTCCGCCGGCCCGACGGGGAGATCGAGTTCCTCGGCCGCCTGGATCATCAAGTCAAAATTCGGGGCTTCCGCGTCGAGCCGGGCGAGATCGAAGCGGTGCTCGCAACGGTGCCCGGTGTGCGCGAAGCGGCCGTGGTCGCGCGGCAGGACGTGCCGGGCGGGCGGCTGGTGGCTTATGTGACCGGCGACGCCACGCCCGGCGAGCTGCGCCGCTCTTTGCGGGAGCAGCTGCCCGACTACATGATGCCGGCGGCCTTCGTCCAACTCGCAGCGCTGCCGCTCACCCCCAACGGCAAGGTCGACCGCAAGGCTCTGCCGGCTCCGGAGCCGGGAGAGCCTTACGGTCGACCTTGCCGTTGGGCGTGAGCGGCAGCGCTCCGAGCCGGACGAAGGCCGCCGGCACCATGTAGTCGGGCAGCTGCTCCCGCAGCGAGCGGCGCAGCTCCCCGGCCGTGGCGTCGCCGGTCACATAGGCCACCAGCCGCCCGCCCGGCACGTCCTGCCGCGCGACCACGGCCGCTTCGCGCACACCGGGCACCGTTGCGAGCACCGCTTCGATCTCGCCCGGCTCGACGCGGAAGCCCCGAATTTT
>JANOCF010000065.1:0-2864 GCA_031412055.1 Holophagales bacterium
TGCGACCGGTGCCAGCCGCCCGCTAACTCCAACTGTCCCTACTGGGATGACCAAGCTTGCCGCTGCTGGTATTGATTCGATCATGAGGCTGAGGTGTCAAGCACTTATCCGCCTGCATGCTGGGCGCTGTCCCCCTGCTCGCCGCGATAATGGTCGCGATCAAGCTCCTCGATGTCGAGGATGTGGTGGGACGGCGTCCAGACCGTCCTTGATGCAGGCTGATCCCGCTACGGGTTGACCGTCAGCGTCACCGTCCTGGCGATCCCATTCGCGGTCGCCTTGATGTTGGCGGAGCTCACCACCGAGACATCCGCGGTCGTAACCGTGAACGTGCCCGTCGTGGAGCCTGCCGGGATGCTGAGGCTCGGCACCGTGCTGGCTACCGCGGCGTTGCTCGAAGTGAGCGCCACCACGATATTGGCGGGCGCGGCCTGGCACTCCAGGGTCACGGTGCCGACGACGCTGTTCGGACCCACGACCGGATTCGGGGAGAGCGTCAGGCTCGCGACGCCGATCGGCCGCACCGTGACCGTCCCGCTCTTGCTGACGCCGCCGTAGGAGGCGGTCACCGTTCCGGACTGTTTGGCGCTCACCGCGACGCCCGTGATCGTGAACTTCGCCGTGGTGGCGCCTGCCGGCACGGTCACGCTCGCCGGCATGCTGGCGGCCGGGTTCGTGTCCGTGATCGCCACCACCGTGCCGCCCGCGGGTGCCGGGCCGGTGAGCGTCACCTTGCCGGTTGAGGTCTGGCAGCCTCCCGCGAACGTGGCGGGAGTCAGGGCCAAAGCTGAGAGGGCGGGACCGGACGGAACCGTGTACTTGATCGTCAGGTAGTCGTCGCCGGCACGCCCGGCCACCCAGAAGTCGCTGGTGCCGGTGAAGGCCATCGAGTAGGCGCGGTCATCCGCGCCGCTGTCGTAGAGGTCCGCCAGCGTCGAGGCGCCCGTGTCCTTGTTGAAGCCCACGAGCAGGGCGTCCGTGCCGGACCGACCCGCCACGTAGAGGTTGTTTCCCACGAGCCGGAGGGCGAACGCCTCCTCCGTACCGCCCAGATTGTAGAAGGTCGACCAGAGGCGAGTGCCCGTCGCATTGTAGCGAGCCGTCACGATGTCGCTGCCTGACACGCCCGTGGCGAACACCATCCCGCTCACGTTGATCAGCGCGTGCGCAACGCCGTCGAAGGCCCCGACCCACTGCTGGGTGCCGGCCGAGTTGTAGCGGACAACTCCGGAACTGCCGGCCACGTGCACGTTGCCGCTGCTGTCCACCGCCACGTCGTAGGCTACGTCATTGTTGCCCTGGCCGGTGTCATACGCCCGAATCCACTGCTCCGCGCCCGCGGGGCTGTACTTGACTGTCAGGTAGTCCCAGTCGCCCCCGTCGAGTGGCTTGTAGAGGAAGCCCGTGACGTAGGCGTTGCCGCTGCCGTCCAACGCCAGATCGTAGGGGGAGCCCTCCTCGTAGTCGTAACCGTAGAAGGCCGTCCTGGTCCACTGAATCGCTCCGGCCGTGTTCAGCTTGACCGTGAGTATCGTATGGAGGTCGCTGTTGCCGGAGTAGTACTCGCCCGCGACGTAGACGTTGCCGGAGCCGTCCACCGCCACTGCGAAGCCCGCGCTCAGGACGCCCAAGGAGAGCGTGGTGGCCCACTGCTGCACGCCGCTCGCGTTGTACTTGACCGCGAGGAGATAGCCATGGGGTCCTCCGTACTGCGAATCCATCCAGGAGCGGCCGGCCACGTAGACATTGCCGGCGGAGTCGACCGCGACCGCGAACCCCTGGTCCGCGTCGCCGCCGTCGTAGGTGACGGCCCACTGCACCACACCCTGGGAGTTGTACTTGACGGTGAGCACGTCCTCGGTGGCTCCAGCGGTGGTGACGCCCGTGACGTAGGTATTGCCCGTGGCATCCGCGGCGAGCGCCTGCCGGCCGCGGACGTACGCCTTGAAGTCGATGAAGTTGTCGAAGCAGCCCGCGCAGCCGGCCTCCTCGAACCCGCCCTCGTTGTAGTGGACCGCCCAGGACCGCGCCGGCTGCGCGGCCAGGACCGCCGGGATCAGGAGCGCGACCAGAAGGAGCCCGGCCGAAAGCCGGACGAAGGACCGACGCCGAGCGCAGAACGAGCGGGGAATCATCGCATCAACCTCCACTGCACCAAGTGGCCGCTGAAATGCCGCACTTTCAATGCCACCGGTGCTCTGGTAACAAGGTTTCTGCAGCTCGGCTATCTTGCTTGGATGGAGCGAGGACCCGCAGCTTTGCGACGCCGGTTTTCACCGGGTGTGCCTGATGAACCAGTATAGATCAAGATGCGAGAAATCACGCAGATAGGCGCAAGTAGGTGAGGATGCGCCGACGATCCGGACTTATCAATTTTGCGATCTCCATATGAGATGAGTTGATCTTCCCTGCTGTGGCAAGCTGCCCGGTGGGGACCAGTGCCCGGCTGACTCAAGTGCTACCCGGCTCTGAGCTGCCGGCAAGGCAACGCGCTGAAGCGGTGAGCCGAGCAAGCTCATCCCCTGGGGTGGTGTACGATGGCCAGCGCTCCGGAAGGAGCGTACTTTCCATCTTCCACGAGAGGGTTTCATGCGGAAATCGATCCTGTTGCTTTCGCTGCTCGCCATCGCGCTCGTCTCCAACCCGCTCCTGGGCCAGCAGGAGAAATCTCTCGAAGCGCAGGTGAATGACCTTGCGAAGAAGGTCGAGGCGCTCCAGTACGACCTCGACCAGGTCCGCAAGCTGTCGGACGACGCGCTGTTCTGGCTGCGGCTGTCCGATGTCGCTGAAGTGGACAAGGTGCTCCTGACCGGGCCGCCGAATCCGAAGGGGGAGGAGACCTACGGCATCGCCAACGAGCGGCA
>JANOCF010000066.1:0-4362 GCA_031412055.1 Holophagales bacterium
AGAGCTCGACCTCGACGGACGGGAACCGGAAACCTGGGGGCATGACCCCCACGATCCGGTGAGAGACCCCGTCGACCTGGAGCTCGGCACCGAGCGCGCCGCCCGAGGAAGTGGCGCCGCCGAAGCGCCGCCGCCAGAGCCCGTCGGAGAGCACGGCGACCGGCTCGGCGCCGGGCTTCTCGTCGGTCTCCTGGATGGTCCGCCCGTGGACTGGGGGGACCCGCAGGGCCGAGAAGACGCCGGCCGTGGCCCTGGAAGCGCCGACCCGCGCGGGCTCCCCGCCGCCGGTGAGGGTGGCGGAGCCCTCCCGGAAGATGCCGAGGCTCTCGAGAGACCGGTTGTCGCGGTCGAACACGAAGTAGGTGCCGTCCGACAGCTCCAACCGTTCCATGTCGAGTCCCGGCGCGGTGTGCGAGACCCCCACGATCCGCTCCTGTTCGGGGTAGGGCAGGGGCTGGAGGAGCACGGCGTTGACGACGGTGAAGATCGCGGCGTTGGCGCCGATGCCGACGGCGAGCGTGAGGACGGCGATGAGGAAGAAGCCCGGGGCCCTCCGGAAGGCCCGGGCGATGATACGGAATGAAGCAAAAGCAGACAGCATGAGAGCTCCTCCTCACTGGATCCAGACGGCGGCCGTGGGGGAGATCCTACCTTCGCCCGGCGCGACGAAGAAGAGCGGGACAGAGACCTCCTTCAGGTGTAAGATCCGCGCCCGAGATCCCCGCATTCCTGAAGGAGAGAGACCTGATGACACTGCCGGCTGCACGCACCCGTGTCCTCATCCTCGGCGGAGGGCCCGCCGGTTCCACCGCGGCCTCCCTGCTCGCCCGCGACGGCATCGAGGTCACCTTGATCGAGCGGGAGGTCTTTCCGCGCTATCACATCGGCGAATCGCTGCTGCCGTCCTGCCTGGAGATCGCCGACCTGATCGGCGCCCGCGAGCTCATCGAGAAGGAGAGCTTCCAGCGCAAGCCCGGCGCCTATCTGGAGTGGGGACAGGAGAGTTGGAGCCTCGATTTCGGGGAGCTGCGCGGCCGGCACACCTACAGCTTCCAGGTGGAGCGCTCGCGCTTCGACCACCTGCTCCTGCGGCACGCGCGGTCCCAGGGGGCGGCGGTCCACGAGGGGGTGGAGGTCCGGTCGCTCGACTTCGACGAGACGGGCCGCCCGTGCCGCGCCCATTGGGTGCGCCGGGATGATCCCGACGCGAGCGGAGCGATTGGGACAAGCGGAGCGATGGGGACAACTGCGTTCGACTACCTCATCGACGCCTCGGGCCGCAACGGGATCATGGCCACGCGCTATCTGCGCAACCGCAAGTATCACCAGGTCTTCCAGAACGTGGCGCTGTGGGGGTACTGGGAGGGCGCCGTCTGCGTCGAGCCCGGCTACCGGGAGGGCTCCATCGCGGTCGGCTCGGTGCCGGACGGCTGGCTCTGGTCGATCCCGATGGGCGACGGCCGCACCAGCATCGGCGCCGTGCTGCACAAGAGCGCCTTCAGCCGGATGAACAAGGTGTCGAGCCGCGAGGAGATCTACCAGGAGACGATTGCCTCGTCTCCCCTGCTGACGAAGATCTGCGCGCCGGCCACCCTGGTTTCGGAGGTGATGTTCGAGACCGACTACTCCTACGCCGCCGAGGCCTTCTGCGGCCCCGGCTTCTTCCTCTGCGGCGACGCGGCGTGCTTCCTCGACCCGCTGCTCTCGACCGGGGTCCACCTGGCGATGCTAAGCGCGCTCCTGGGCGCGGCCTCGGTCGCCAGCCTGCTGCGCGGCGAGGTGAGCGAGCCGCAGGCGCTGTCGTTCTTCGAGAAGAGCTACCGGCAGGCCTATCTCCGCTTCCTGGTGTTCGTCTCGGCGTTCTACGACCAGGGTCGCGGCAAGGATTCGTACTTCTCCGAGGCGCAGAGCCTGAGCCACTACGACGTCGAAGGGCAGGGGCTGCGCCAGGCGTTCCTGAACCTCGTCTCCGGGATCGAGGACCTGTCCGACGCCGAGGCGGTGACCGAGCATCTGATGGGCGAGATGTCCCGCAAGATGGGCGAGAACCTCCGCATGCGGCAGGACAAGGCGGCGCTGGCGGCGACGGCGGCGACGGCGCAGGCCGGGGCCGAGCAGCGGGAGGCCCGGGAGAAGAACGCCGCCTTCTTCGATCAGGTGGAGGGGCTCGGCGCGCTGGACGTGGCGGTCGACGGGCTCTACGTGACCGTGAAGCCGCGGCTCGGGTTGAGCCACACCCAGGCCGGAGTCTGCCAGGCGCCCTCCGGCTCCGGGATCGCATTCGAGCTGTGAAGCATGGCCATCGCCGCTCCGATCCCGTCGTTGACCCGCGCGCTCGCCCGCCGAGCCGAAGAGACCCCCGACCGCACCGCCTACGTTTTCCTGGCGGAAGGTGAGGAGGAGCAGGGCCGCCTCACGTACGCCGCCCTGGACCGGCAGGCGCGGGCCATTGCGTCCGCCCTGGGCCGGACAGTGCGGCCCGGGGAGCGCGCGCTCCTGCTCTACCCTCCGGGGCTCGACTTCGTCGCGGCGTTCTTCGGCTGCCTGTATGCCGGGGTGATCGCCGTCCCGGCGTATCCGCCGCGCTCGGCGCGCCGGATGCCACGGCTGCTGGCCATCCTCGCCGACGCGCGTCCGGCGGTGGCGCTCGCCTCGGCGGCCTCGCTCCGGCAGGTTCGCGGCTGGATGGAGCGGACGCCCGGAGCGGAAGGGCTGTCCTGGCTCGCCACCGACGAGGCCGGCCCCGCTCCCGGCGGCTGGGAGCCCGCAACGCCCCAAGGCGATGCCGTCGCCTTCCTCCAGTACACCTCGGGCTCGACCTCGGAGCCCAAGGGGGTGATGGTCAGCCAGGACAACCTGACCCACAACCAGCGGGTGATCGAGGAGGCCTGCGGCCACTCGGAGGAGTCGGTCTTCGTCTCCTGGCTGCCGCCGTACCACGACCTCGGGCTGATCGGGAACCTGCTGCAGGCCACCTGGGTCGGGGCGCCGTGCGTGCTGATGGCGCCGGTCGCCTTTCTCCAGAGCCCCGCCCGCTGGCTGCGGGCCGTCTCCCGCTACCGCGGCACGACCAGCGGCGGCCCCAACTTCGCCTACGACCTGTGCCTGCGCCGGGTGCCTCCCGCGGAGATCGAGCGGCTCGACCTCTCTTCCTGGCAGGTCGCCTTCAACGGCGCCGAGCCGGTGCGCGAGGAGACCCTCGCCCGGTTCGCGGAGGCCTTCGCCCCGGCCGGCTTCCGGCCAGGCGCCCTCTACCCCTGCTACGGGCTCGCCGAGGCGACCTTGATGGTCGCCGGCGGATCGCCGGGCGAGGAGCCGGTGGTCCGCGCGGTCGGCGGGCGGCGCCTGGTGGGATGCGGCCGCGCGCTCCTCGACCTGGAGGTCGCGATCGTGGCGCCGGACACCGGCACGGTCTGCCCGCCGGGCGCCGAGGGCGAGATCTGGGTGGCCGGCGCGAGCGTCGCGCAGGGCTACTGGAACCGGCCGGACGAGACCGCGGAGACCTTCGGCGCCGCGCTTCCGGTCCGGCCCGGGCGGTGGCTGCGCACCGGCGACCTCGGTATCCTCGACGGCCTCGACGGCCTCGACGGCGGCGAGCTCTTCGTGGCCGGCCGCCTCAAGGACCTGATCATCCTGCGCGGCAGGAACCACTACCCGCAGGACCTGGAAGCCACGGCCCGGGAGGCCCATCCGGACCTCGCCGACGGGACGGGCGCGGCGTTTTCAATCGACCGAGAGGCCGCAGAGCGGCTGGTGATCGTCCACGAGATCGAGCGCCATGCGGCGCCGGAAGAGATCGCGGCAGTCATCGCCGCCATCCGGCAGGCGATCGCCCGGGACCACGAGGCCCTGGCGGACGAGGTGGTGCTGGTGCCCCGGGGAGGCGTGCCGCGGACCACGAGCGGCAAGGTCCAGAGGCGCGCCTGCCGCGACCTGTACCTGCGCGGTGGGCTGCGCATTCTCGGCGCGAGCCGCCTCTCCGCGGACGAGGCCGCCGCGTCCGCGGACGAAGCGGAGACGGCCGGCCCGCCGGGCTCCCTCGGCTGGCTTCTCAGGACCTTCGCCGCCGCGGCCGGAGTCGATCCGTCGAGGGTCGAGCCCGACCGGCCCCTCGCCGCGTCCGGGCTGGACTCGCTGGCGGCCGTGGAGCTGAAGCAGGCCGTGGAGGAGTCGACCGGCGTCGTCCTCGCGCTGCCGGACCTCCTGGAGGGGATGACCCTACGCGATCTGGAGCGGCAGGTGGCCGACCGGACGGCGTCTCCGGACGCGCGGCACCGGCCGGTAGCCCGCGAGGAGGTGGGGGGCGAAGAGGCGGGCGAGCATCCGCTCTCCTGGAACCAGCACTCCCTCTGGTATCTCCAC
>JANOCF010000067.1:0-1588 GCA_031412055.1 Holophagales bacterium
GTTCGCGATCGGCGACCCGACGACCACGTCCTCCTGGCCGCTGTAGCGCGCGAGCAGGGCCTGGAAGCCGGCGAGCAGCGCCATGAACGAGGTCCAGCCGGCGCGGCGCGCCAGCTCGGTCAGCCCGCTCCAGATCGCATTGGAGAGCTGGAACGGTCGCCGGCCGCCTCGCGTGCCCGTGCCCGGAGCCGGAGACCGGTCGTAGGGCAGCTCCAGGGACTCGGGCACGCCGGAGAGGGTCCGCCGCCAGTGCGCCACCTCCCTCTCCAGCACCTCGCCCGAGAGCCACTGGCGCTGCCAGCGGGCATAGTCCGGGTACTGGATCGCCAGCTCCGGCAGGGGCGAGGACTCTCCCCGGTCGAAGGCCGCGTAGATCGTCTCCAACTCCCGCAGGAGCACGCCCAGCGACCAGGCATCCGAGACGATGTGGTGCGTGACCACCGTGAGGAGCCGTTCCTCTTCCGAAAGTCGCAGGAGCAGCGTGCGGACGAGGGGGCCGGTCTCGAGGTCGAAGGGACGGCGCGCCTCGCGGTCCAGCAGCCGCCCGGCCTCCGCGTCTTGATCCGCTTTGGTCATATCGCGCAGGTCCGCCACCGGCAGCCGAAAGCGCCCTGGAGGGAGGACCGCCTGGACCGGCGACCGCCTCTCGCTACGGAAGACGGTACGCAGCGACTCGTGCCGGCGAACGATCTCGCCCAGGGTGCGCTCCAGCACGTCCACCCGGACGGGCCCCCGCAGCCGCAGCGCGCCAGGCACGTGGTAGGCGTCGTCGGGGTCGAGCTGGTGCAGGAACCAGAGCCGCTGCTGGGAGAAAGAGAGCGGCGCCGGCGCGCCCGGCTCCCGGGTTTCCCGGGTTTCCCGGATAATCGGCGGAGGGTCGAAACCCAGGGCCAAGGCACGGCGGGCGGTCTCCAGGCGGCCCGCCAGCCCGGCCGGGGTCGGCGACTCGAACACGGCGGCGAGCGGCAGCTCGACCCCGAGCGCGGAACGCACGCGCGACACGAGCTGCGTGGCCAGAAGGGAGTGCCCGCCCAGCTCGAAGAAGCTTTCATCCGAGCCCACCTGCTCGTCGCCCGAGAGACCGAGAAGGTCGGCAAAGAGACCGGCGACCACCTCCTCTTCGGGTGTCGCATCGGCGTTCCGTCCCCCTCGGCCACGATCCGGTCCGGCGAATACGGCTGGAGGCAGCGCCCGCCGATCCACCTTGCCGTGCGCGCTGAGCGGCAGCGCGGGAAGGACGGCCCAGGCTGCGGGCATCATGTAGCTCGGCAGGCGCGGGTGCAGCCAGGCACGCAGAATCGCGATCAGGTCCTCGACCTCGGCAGCCGGGACCACGTAGGCCGCCAGGGCCTTGTCGCCGTCGAGCGCCGCGACCGGCACCACGGCGGCCTCGCGTACGGAGGGGTGCTCGATCAGCAGGGCCTCGACCTCGCCCGGCTCCACCCGGAAGCCGCGGATCTTGACCTGATGATCGACCCGTCCGAGGAACTCCAAGTTGCCGTCGGGCAGATAGCGCACCAGGTCGCCGGTCCGGTACAGGCGCCCTCCGGGAGCGACGCCCACGGCATCGGGAACGAACTTCTCGGCG
>JANOCF010000068.1:0-2094 GCA_031412055.1 Holophagales bacterium
GAGCGGAATGAAGCGCCGAATCCTGCTTCAGAAGCTTGCCCGGGGCGCGCTCCGCAACGGCGTTACAATTTGAAGCTGGAGGACCAAGGATGAGCGACTACCACATCAACATCTTCTACAGCGACGAGGATGAGGGTTACATAGCCGATATCCCGGATCTTGACGCTTGCTCAGCCTTCGGCTCCACCCCGGAAGAGGCACTCACCGAAGTCGAGCGGGCTAAGGAGGCTTGGATGGCTGCTGCTCGCGACACGGGCAAGCCGATCCCGCCACCACGCTACCGTCCGATCATCTATCAGATTGCCCGCTGATGAGATGGCATGGCAAAACGAACCTATAACTTTCCTCCAGACCCGGTCATTGAGTTCTACAAGCGGCGACTAGATCTCACAGCCATCCGCGAGAATCTGAAGCGAACTCCGGAGGAAAGAATACGAAGGCTTATGGAGCTTCAGCGCGCCGCTGACGAGTTGCGGCAGAACGAACAAGCAAACGAATCGACGTAGCTACCCGTGATCCCTCCCTGGGAAAGGGGTCGGCTCCTATAATGCTGACCGCTCCCAAGGAGATCGACGTGAAGAATGCCGCCCTCGCCCTGCTCCTGACCTTCACCGCCGGAAGTCTTTTCGCCGAGCCCATCACGATCCGCGCCGGACGGCTGCTGGATGGCAAGGGTGGCGCGTTCAACGATGTAACCGTGACGGTGGAAGGCTCCCGGATCGTGTCCGTGGAGCCCGGCGGGAAGGGAACTCCTACCTGGGATCTCCGCGGGCTCACGCTGATGCCGGGCGGCATCGACACCCACGTCCACATTTCCTGGCACTTCGATCCGGACGGCAAGACCCACCACGATGAAGCCGAGCCTCCTGCCCGGACCGTTCTCTACGCGGCGGAGAACGCCTACGAGACGCTGAAGGGCGGCATCACCACCGTCCAGAGTCTCGGCGCGCCCGAGGACCGCGAGTTGCGCGAGGCCATCGGGCGAGGCATCCTCCCCGGTCCGCGCATTGTCACCTCCCTGGAGCCGCTGGGCGAGGAGGCCTGGACTGCCGAGCAGTACCGGGAGGCGGTCCGGAAGCTCGCGGCGGACGGCGCCGACGTGGTCAAGATCTTTGCCTCGAAGAGCATCCGCGACGGCGGCAGCCCCACGCTCAGCCAGGAGCAGCTCGACGCGGCCTGCGGCGAAGCCCGCAAGCTCAACCTGCGCTCGGCAGTCCACGCCCATGGACCCGAGAGCGCCCGGCGCGCCGCCCAGGCCGGCTGCACAGTGGTCGAGCACGGCGCCCTTCTGGACACGGAGACCCTCCGCGTTCTGGCCGAGCGCGGCACGTACTTCGACCCGAACATCGACCTGGTTTTCCGGAACTACTTCGAAAACAAGGAGCACTTCCTCGGCGTCGGCAATTACACCGAGGAGGGCTTCGCCCAGATGCGCAAGGCCGTGCCCAGGGCGCTGGAGGTCTTCAAGCAGGCGCTGACCACGCCGGGCTTGAAGGTGGTCTTCGGCACGGATGCCGTCGCGGGCTCCCACGGCCGCAACTTCGAGGAGCTCATCTACCGGGTCGAGCAGGGAGGACAGGACCCGATGGCCGCCATCGTCTCGGCCACCTCCCTCGCCGCCGAATCACTCGGGCTGCAGAAGGACGTGGGGACCGTCGCTCCCGGCTTCGAGGCCGACCTGATCGCCGTTGATGGAGACCCTCTCAAGGACATCCGAGCTCTGAAACGGGTCGTCTGGGTGATAAAAGGCGGCAAGCTGGTCTGGAGCGAGCGATGACGATCCGGCCGGAGACTCCCGAGAACCTTGCCGGCATCCACCGAGCCCTTGCGGGGAGAACAGGCCTGGTGAAGTATCACCCGGCGTTCGGCCGGCTTTGAAGGCTTCAAAGGAAAGACATTTCCTCACGGATTCCGTTTCTTAATAGGGCAAATGGGGACACGTGTGCCGGCTCGGCACACCCCCGGGAGCCCAATGCCCATTCACGACTCGTTCTTCAAGCGCCTCCTCCGCGCCTTCTTCCCGGACTTTCTGCGTCTCGTGCTGCCCGAAACGGCCCCGCAGCTGGACTTCCGGCATCTGACCTTCCTGGACAA
>JANOCF010000069.1:0-6357 GCA_031412055.1 Holophagales bacterium
TGGTCGAGCGCCACAAGGACGCGGTGGTCAACTACCTCACCCGTCTGACCGGCAACCGGGACCGTGCCGAGGACCTGGCCCAGGAGACGTTCCTGCGCCTGTTCCGCTCAGCCGGCTCCTACGCCGAGCAGGGCCTCCTGCGCGCATACCTCTTCCGCATCGCCACCAACCTGGTGCGGTCGGAAGAGCGGCGCGAGCGGCGGTTGCGGCTGCTGCTCCCCTTTCTGGGTCAACGCAAGCATGTAGAGCCCACGGCCCCTTCCGGGCTGCTCCGCCAGGAGCTGCACCGGGAGGTGGCCGCCGCGGTGGCGCAGCTTCCCCTGCGTTTCCGGGTTCCTATCGTGCTCCACGAGATCGAGGGCTGGCCCTACGCGGACATCGCCCGCGAGCTCGGCTGCCGGGAAGGGACCGTGAAGTCCCGGATCCACCGCGGAAGGCAACACTTGAAGGAGCGCCTCGAGCCTTACTGGAACGGAGGTCCGGCATGGAAGACCACGACCTAGGACGCCTGCTCCGCGAGCTGCCGCGTGAGCAGCCCAGGGCGGGATTCACCGCCCGCGTCCTGACGAGCCTGGACGCTCGGCCTGAGCCCCGCACGTGGCGAGCGTGGCGGCAGCCCAGGCTCGTCCTGGCCACGGCGGCGCTGGTGGCCGCGATGGCTTCGGCCGGCATCCTGGTCCGGGCCGACCGGCACGAAGAGCTGCGCAAGGCCGAGGCGCGGAAGATCCTCCAGGAGCTGCGCAGCGAGCACAAGCTCCTCGAACGGGAGCTGCAGTCGCTCTCCGAGCCGGTGATCTATGTCGGCGGCAACGAGGACGTGGACCTGGTGGTCGACCTGTCCCGAGTGCAGAACGCAAGCTACTGAAAAGCTAGAACAATAAAGCTGGAACGATAAGGAGAAAAAGAGATGAAGAAGAGCACGTCTGTTTCCGCCCTCGCCATGGCCGGGCTCCTGCTGGCCGGCTCCTCCGCCTGGGCGTTCCCTGGCGAGAAGCCCGCCCCGAGTCCGCGCCCCGCCCCGCAGGCCAACAAGCAGGTCCGCCAGAAGGTAGTGATCGTCGACAAGGACGGCAAGGAGCACGTCTGGGACTCCGAGGGCGTGCCCGTCCGGCGCGGCTATCTGGGAGTCGGTCTGACCGAGCTCACGCCCCAGCTTCGTGCCCACTTTGGCGTGCCCGAGGACGCGGGCGTCATGGTCGGCAGTGTCGAGCAGGGCAGCCCCGCCGACAAGGCCGGTCTCAAGGTGGGCGACATCATCACCTCGATGGACGGCGAGGACGTCGAGACGAGCTGGGACCTCCGCGCCCATGTCCGCGGTCTCAAGGACGGGGAGCAGGTGCCGCTGATGGTCTGGCGCGACGGCAAGGCCCAGAATCTCTCCGCCACCATCGCCATGCGCGAGCGCCCCGAGATGGACATGGCGCCGCTCCTCCGGCGTGGCGACGGCGAGCACGAGCCCATGGCTTTCCACTTCGACCGCGAGCTGCTCCGCGAGCTCCCTCGGGGTCCGGGCAATGCTCCCAATCACCCGAACGCCGAGGGCGACGTGGTCATCCAGCGCCGGATGCGCTCGCCTCGCGAGGCCGAGCTGGAGAAGCGGCTCAAGGAGCTGGAGAAGCGGCTGGCCGAGCTGGAGAAGCAGCTCGAAAAGCGGTAGGCAAACTCAGGGGCGCAGCATGCTGCGCCCCTACATCCCTAGAACTTCAACAACTCTCTAGCCGCCTCCAGCACCTTTCCCTTGTCCGGCAGCAGCGCGCTCTCCAGCACTCGCGAGTAGGGCACCGGCCGGTCCGGGTAGGCCACCCGGCGGATCGGCGCGTCCAGCCAGGGGAAGGCGGCGTCCGCGAGGCGGGCGGCCACCTCGGCCCCGAAGCCGAGGGTGAGCTGGGCCTCGTAGACGATCAGGGCGCGGCCGGTCTTCTTCACCGACGCGAGCACCGTCTCCTCGTCATAGGGGATCAGCGTCCGGAGATCGATCACCTCGGCCTCGATCCCCTCCTTGGCCAGCTCCTCCGCCGCTTCCAGGCAGGTCCAGGCGGTGGCGCCGTAGCTGATCAGGGTGATGTGCCGGCCCGGCCGCGTCACCCGCGCCTCGCCGATCTTCGCCACGCCGTCACCTTCCGGCATGACCTCCTTGATCCGCCGGTAGAGGAACTTGTGCTCGAACATCATCACCGGGTTGGGATCGCGGATCGCCGCCTTGAGCAGGCCGCGGGCGTCGGCCGCCGTCGAGGGACAGACGACCTTGATCCCCGCCGTGTGGGCGAACCAGCCCTCGGGATTCTGCGAGTGGAACGGACCCGCGCCGACGCCGCCGCCCGCGGGCAGGCGGATCACGATCGGGCAGGGCACCTGCCAGCGGTAATAGAGCTTGGCCGCCACGTTGACGAGCTGGTTGAAGCCGCAGGAGACGAAGTCGCCGAACTGCATCTCCACCACCGGACGGTAGCCGAGGACCGCCGCGCCGATCGCGATGCCGATGGTGCCGCTCTCGGCGATCGGCGTGTCGAAGATCCGGCGCGGCCAGCGGCCGTGGAGCCCCTTGGTGGTGCGGAACGGACCCTCGAACACCGCGATGTCCTGGCCCATGAGGACCACCGACTCGTCGCGCTCCATCTCCTCGTGAAACGCCTGGTTGATGGCGTCCAGGTAGGTGATCTCCCTACCCCCGGAGCGGGAAGTGATCACGGCAGGAGCGGATGGCGGCGCTGGATCAGGCGCAAAAACCGGACGGAAGGCTGTGGACACGTCGGGCGGCGCGGCCTCGTTGGCCGACGAGATCGACGTCTCCACCAGCTCGGCGATACGGGCTTCCAGGCGCCGGCGGGTCTCGGCGTCGAGCACGCCGTCCTCCTCCAGTCGCCGGGCGTAGGCGGGCACCGGGTCGGCGGAGCGGTAGGCCGCCAGCTCGTCGGGAGGGACCACCTTGAGGGAGTCGTCCCCCTCGCTGTGCCCGCGCATGCGGCCGAGCATGGCCTCGATCAGCGTGGGACCCTCGCCGGCGCGGGCGCGGTCCACGGCACGGCCGATAACCTCCGTCATGGCGTCGGGATCGTTGCCGTCGACCGTCTCGGACGGGATGCCGTAGCCGGGTCCGCGGTCGCTCAGGCGCTTGGCCGCGTACTGCAGATGGGCCGGAGTCGAGAACGCGTAGCGGTTGTTCTCGATGATCAGGACCAGCGGCAGCTTCCACACGGCGGCCATGTTCAGCCCCTCGTGGAAGTCGCCGGTCGAGGTCGCCCCCTCGCCGATGAAGTTGATGGACACGCGATCGGTGCCGCCCTGCCGGAAGGCGAAGCCGCAGCCGGCGGCCACCGGGATCATGGAGCCCAGGTGGCTGATCATGCCGAGATGGATCATCCCGTGCTCCGGCGCCAGGTAGCCGTAGTGGAAGGAGCGCTCCACACCCTGCGAGAAGCCTTCCCCCTTGCCGAGGAGCTGGCAGGCCAGGCGGCGCAGCAGCGGCTCGGGATCGGGACGGCGGCCGTCGGGCTCGCCGAAGCCGAAACCGGGGAAGGTGCGTGCGGGATCGAGATAGTAGGCGAGGATGGCGCCGAGGTCGCGGTGCAGGGTGCAGAGCGCGTCCCCGGACCCGAGAGCCAGGCCCGCGGGGATCGTGGTGGCCTCGTTGCCCACCTCGCTGTACCACTTGGAGACCCGGCCGGTGAGCAGCAGGGATTCGAACCGGGAGTCGAAGTCCCGGGTGAGCTTCATGTATGCATAGCGCAGGCGGCGCCCAACGGCATCCTGAGGAGCCACGTCGGGCACGGCGGTATCAGTATCGGAAGGAGAGTGAATGGTCATGGGTTTGGAGTCTACCCCAGCCCTCCTCACCCCCGCATCGCTTTGACCTGCTTCTCCAGCCGCTTGCGGTGGCGGTTTTCGGGGTCCATCTGGAGCAGCACCTTGAGCGACAGCTCGGCCATGGCGGCCTCGCCCTTCTGGACGAATTCCTCGACCTGCCGCACGCCCTGCTCCACCGACTGCTGCCGGCGGAAGTCGGCCTCCAGGCGGTCCACGTGGGAGAACATCTCCGCCGCCCGCGGACTCTCCGGGATGAGCCGTCCCATCTCCGAGGCACCCTCCCGCGCGGCAGGCCAGTCGTGGTCCTCCAACTGCTTGCGGAAGCGCATCTCCATGAACGAGACCCGTTCCTCCCGATTGACGAGCCCCTGGACGTCCCGCAGCCGGTCCTGGTAGACGGCGAGGGTCACGCGCGAGATGTCGAGCTGTGAAAGAGCCTGGAGCTCCTCCTCGGCGTCGCGGATGCGGCGCTCGGCGAGCAGCGTCTCAAAGCGGCGGCTCCTCTCGTCCAGCTCCGCGCCGGTCCGGACCTCCCGCTCCGCGGCCTCGACCTCCTCCCGGAGCATGGCGGATCTCTTCCCTGAAAGGTCGTCGCGGAGCACGGTCTCCAGCTCGCGGCGGGCGCCGGGCAGGTCCTTGCGGGCCAGGGCCTCGCGGCCGGCCGCGAGGGCGGCGACCGCGCGCTTCTCCTTCTCGATCTCCTGGGCGAGCCGCCCGAGCGCGCTCTCGCGCTCGGCCTGCTTCGGGTTCTGCGGATCGAGCTCGCTCAGCGTCTCCAGGGCGAGGCGGGCCAGGGGAAGCTGCTTGCGCTGGATGTAGTTGGCCAGCACCTGCTCGGTCTCGGCAATCCGGCGACCGCGCTCGGCGGCCTCGTGCGTGGCCTTCTCCTCGGCGATGCGCTCCTTGAGCCGCTGCAGACCCTGCGCCCGCGGGTTGGAGGCCTCGGTCTGCGCGAGAAGCTGCTGCGCCTCGTCCAGGCGACCCCCGGCCAGGGCGGTCTCGATGCGGCTGAGGTCGACCGAGGTCTCCTGGACGCGCCGCGCCGCGCGGTCGATCTGGGCCAGCAGGTCGTCGCGCTCGGTCCGCGTAAGCTCGCTGGAGCAGCGCTGTCTTTGCATGGCCGGAGGTATGCCGCCCGGCGCGGAGGAAACCGCAGGGGCGCCGCTCTCCCGGGCGAAGGACGGGATCTGGATCTCCCTCGTCTCGGCCGAGGACAGCGACTGATCCACCCGGTCCAGGGCCTGGATCATGGCGATCGCGTCCGAAAACCGCTTCTCCCGGTCGCGCTCCAGGACCTTCCGCATCACGCGGTCGAGGTCGGGGGGCACCAGGACGCGTGGGTTGCGCCCGGTCAGCGGCAGGGGATCCTCGGACAGCCGCTTGAAGATGAAGCCGGCCTGCGAATCGGACTCGAAAGGAGGAAGGCCGGTGATCATCTCGTACAGCACCAGGCCGAACGAGTAGAGATCGCTCCTGCGGTCGAGCCCGTCGCTTCCGGACGGGCTCGCCTGTTCGGGTGAGCAGTACTTGAGCTTGCCCATGAACATCCCGACCTGGGTGATCTCGTGGTTGGCGTCCGGCTCCAGGGTCCGGGCCAGGCCGAGGTCGATGATCTTGAACCGCTTCTGTCCCTGCTTGTCCTCGGTGATCATCAGGTTGTCGGGGGACAGGTCGCGGTGGATCACGCCGGTGGCGTGGATCGCCTCCAGGCCGCGCAGCGCCTGGATGCCGAGACGGATCGCCAGCGGTACGGGAAAGGGGCCGTTGCGGCGGATCCAGTCTCCCACGTCCTCGCCCTGGATGTGCTCCCAGACCATGTAGAAGCTGCCGTCGGGCAGGGTCGAGAAGTCGTAGAGGATGGCGACGTTGGGGTGCTTGATCTGCGTTGCCAGGCGGGCTTCGCGCATGAAGCGCTTCTGTGCCGAGGGGTCGGCCTGGAGGTCCTGGCGCAGGATCTTGATGACCCGCAGCTCCTGGAGATGGATGTGCCGCACCAGGTACACCTCGCCCATCCCGCCGCTGCCCAGGCGCTGAACAATCTCGTACTTGGCGTCAAGGGTGGACCCTGGCTCCCGCAAGCTCGACAAAACGGACACCTCCAACCTGGATGAGCCGGTATTGTAGCAGGGGCCAGCGGAGGAGGTTGGAGAGGCGCAGCAGGCTGCGCCTCTCCGGATCTGGACCCTCTAGCTCGTCTTGGTGCCGCAGCCCGGGCAGAACTTGGCGCCCGGCGGCAGCTTGTTGCCGCAGTTGTGGCAGAAGGCCGAGGAGGCTCCCGCCTCGCCGGCCGGAGCCGCCGCGGTGCCCGGCGCAGTGGGCGCGGCCGCCGGAGCAGACTGGTTGGCCGGAGCCGCCGGAGCCTGCACGCCCTGCATGGCAACGCGCATCATCCCCGGCAGCATCATGCCCAGACCAGCGCCTACGCCCATTCCCATCCCGGCTGCCACGTTGCCGCCCTCGCCTCCGGGCTGCTGCGCCGCGTCGCCGATGGCGCGGGCGGTCTTGAACTTCAGGTAGGTGTTCATGTCGCCGAGCGCCGCCATGCCGCTGCGC
>JANOCF010000070.1:0-2132 GCA_031412055.1 Holophagales bacterium
CGGGGGGGGGGGCCCATGCTGGGTCGGGGGCCCCCCGGCGCCGCCCCCAACACCCGCGGCGGCCCGGCCCAAGCGCCGCGCTTACGGCGAGGGGGTCAACCGTCTCAAGGAGCGGGTCGAGCAGCGTCTCTCGGAGCTGGATGAGGAGCTGTCCACCCGGGAGCGCGAGGCCGTGCGCCGTCATGCCACGGTGGACGTCACGCTCCCCGGCCGGCGTCCGGCGCTCGGCTCGATCCATCCGGTCACCCGGGTCATCCGCGAGATGGCCGAGATCTTCGGCGAGATGGGCTACAGCGTGGCCGAAGGCCCGGAGATCGAGACCGACTACCACAACTTCGAAGCCCTGAACTTCCCCAATGATCACCCGGCGCGGGACACGCAGGACACGTTCTTCCTCGAGAACGGGCTGCTGCTGCGCACGCACACGTCGCCGGTGCAGATCCGGACCATGCTGAGCCGCAAGCCGCCGATCCGCGTGATCTGCCCCGGCCGCGTGTTCCGCAACGACAACGACCTGCGGCACTCGCCCATGTTTCACCAGGTGGAAGGGCTGGCCGTGGCCGAGGGGATCACCTTCGGGGATCTCAAGGGGACGCTGCTGGCGTTCATGCGGCGCCTGTTCACGCCGGACACCCGGATCCGGCTGCGCCCGAGCTTCTTCCCGTTCACCGAGCCGTCGGCCGAGGTGGACATCTCCTGCCAGCTCTGCAAGGGCGCCGGCTGCGCGTCGTGCTCCGGCACCGGCTGGATGGAGATCCTGGGCTGCGGCATGGTCGACCCGCGGGTGCTCGCCGAGTGCGGCATCGATCCGGACCGCTACTCCGGGTTCGCCTTCGGCATGGGCGTGGACCGCGTGGCGATGAACCGCTACAACATCCCCAACATCCGCACGCTGTTCGACAACGACGAGCGGCTGCTGCGGCAGGTGCGCGGCTGATGCTGTTCTCCCGGAGCTGGCTTGCGGACTACGTGGAGCTGCCTGGAGACATTCAGGCGCTCGCGAAGCGTCTCACCGATATCGGCCTGGCGGTGGAGCAGACAGAGGAGAAGGACGGAGACGTCATCCTCGACGTTGAAGTTACCTCGAACCGCCCGGACTGCATGAACCACCTCGGCCTGGCGCGGGAGGTGGCGGTCGCCCTCGGCCGGCCCTTGAAACGGCCCGAAGCCCGGATCGCGGAGGGGACGGAGAAGACCGCGGACGCGGCCTCCGTCGATGTCGAGGACTGGGAGGGCTGCCCGCGGTACGTGGCCCGGGTGGTGCGCGGCGTCCGGATCGGCCCCAGCCCGGACTGGCTCCGCGAGCGTCTGCAGGCCATCGGTCTCCGGCCGATCAACAACGTGGTGGACGTCACCAACTTCGTCCTCTGGGAGATGGGCCAGCCGCTGCACGCGTTCGACCTGGCGAAGCTCGGGAGCCGGATTGTGGTGCGCCGGGCGCGCGAAGGCGAGCGCGTGGTCACGCTGGACGGCGTCGAGCGCAAGCTGAAGCCGGGGATGCTGGTGATCGCGGACGCCGAGCGTCCTGTCGCCCTGGCCGGCGTGATGGGCGGCGCCGAGAGCGAGGTCACGGACGCGACGACCGACATCCTGATCGAGAGCGCCCACTTCGAGCGCCGGAGCGTGCGCGTGACGGCCAAAGCGCTCGGCATGCACACCGACGCGAGCCACCGGTTCGAGCGCGGGTCCGACCCCGAAGCCTGCCTGGAGGCGGCGACCCGGGCGGCGGCCCTGATCGCGGAGATGGCGGGCGGGACCGTCCTGGCCGGAGCCATCGACCGCCGCCGCGAGGGCTACCCGGAAACGCGTACGGGCCGGCTCGACCTGGAGCGGCTGGACGCTTTCGCCGGTGCCCGGATCCCCTCCGGGGATGCGGAGCGTTGGCTTACCGGTCTCGGGTTCCAGGTGCAAACCAACGCGAACGGAGTCTGGGACGTGACCGTCCCCTCCTGGCGCCTGTTCGACTTCCAGCCGCGTCCGGACGGCACCGTCTATGAGGCCGACCTCTTCGAGGAGGTGCTGCGGCACTTCGGCCTGGACAACATCCCCGCGACCCTGCCGGGGATCCCGGGGGCCGACGCGCCGAGGACGGAGCGCCAGATCGTCCGCGAGAAGGTGCGCGACCACCTGGC
>JANOCF010000071.1:0-3575 GCA_031412055.1 Holophagales bacterium
GATAGCACTGCATATGGTTCGAAGAGGCCAGGTAAAGCTGGATATGGTTTAGAGATGCTGTAGATGGTCAATTCCGCTCTGGGCTTCGGGTTCAGCCCGAGTACTGCCGGGATACTGCGGGGACCTGAGTAGGCCAGGGTCGCCTTGGCGCTCTCGAAAAAAAGGAGGGCGACGGGCGCCCTCCTCGATAAAAAGCCGCCAGATCAAGAAGGGAGCTGCTGGATTGGAACCTGAACGTCTGCCGATCCGTAAGGAGAGAAGACGCTGGAGGAGGAGTATGTCTATGCAAAGTAACTGTTGGGTCCGAGCAGCCGTCTTCGCCGCCCTGTCCCTCTGCTTCCTGTGCGTGGCCACCCCGGCCCATGCACAAGCGGGGAAGGAGGCGGGGAAGGTCTACCGCTACACCACGAGCCTTCTGGACGGCAGCGGCGCCGGAGACCAGTTGCTGTTCGTGAGCGGGAGCCGGTCGGAGGTCTTCGCAAAACAGAGGAGCGAAGACGGCGGCCTGCTGCTGGCCTTCGAGATGGACGGCCCCGGCCTGGCGCCCAGGGCGATGAAGATCTGGCAGCTCGAGCCGGACAAGCGGGCATTCGTCGGAATGGTCGAGTCGCTTCCGGGAGGGAAGACCGTCCGCGTCGAGATCTTCCAATCCGGCCGTCCGGCCGAGACCATCGCCGCCCCGGTCTTCCCTTGGACCATGGGCGACGCGCTCTCGACGCTCAACCTCGCCTTCGCGGCGCTGAAAGATCCCAGGGAAAGCTTCACCGTGGGCGTGGTCAGCCCCAACTTCGAGCCTGGGGTGCCGCCCGTTCGCTACGTGGGTCCGGTGAAGGCCACCTATGTAGGGGAAGAGGAGCGCGGCGGAGCACCGACCCGCAAGTACCGCCTGGAAGGCGAGGGGATTCCGAACGGAGGCGGCTTTGCCTGGGTCCATCGCGATGAAAAACGGATCGAATCCCTGGAGACCGGGACGGCTGGCGAAGGTCCGGGAGGCTTCAAGCTCCAACTCGTAAGCGCACAGCCCCTGGACACCATGGCCTGGGAGGAGACGAAGCGCGCGCAACTCGGAACGCCAACCCCGAGCGGTCCGGTCGATGCGGTCGCGGTCAAGCCCCACCCGTGCCGGGTGCCGGGTTATGACAAGGAGGTGCTGTGCGCCACCTACCCGGTCTGGGAGAATCGCGAGACCCGGCAGGGGAGGAAGATCGGTCTGAAGATCGTCATCCTCCCGGCCTTGGAACCGGACAAGCAGCCGGATCCGATCTTCGAGTTCGGCGGCGGCCCGGGAGAGGCGATCACGAGGAGCGCGGGCTGGTACGCGCAGAGCAAGCTGCGCCAGAAGCGGGACATCGTGCTGGTCGACCAGCGCGGTACCGGCCGTTCGAACCCGCTTCACTGCCATTTCTACGGCGAGCCGGTTGACTTTCGCCGCGCCGCCGGGGAGCTGTTCCCGGTCGACGTGGTCAAGGAGTGCCGCGAGAAGCTGGAGAAGGTCGCGGATCTGGGCCAGTACACCACGGACGCCTTCGCGGCAGACCTGAACGAAGTCCGCCAGTGGCTCGGCTACGGCAAGATCAATCTGAAGGGCGGCTCCTACGGCACTCGCATGGCGCAGTCCTACTGGCACCGGTACCCGGAGACGGTGCGGAGCGTGGTGCTCATCGGCACGACCCCGCTGAGCGTGTACATCCCTCTGATGCACGCCTACTCGGGCGAACGGGCGCTCAGGCTCCTGCTCGCCGAGTGCGCCTCGCAGCCCGAGTGCCGGGCCGCCTATCCCGACACCCTGGGGGAGCTGAAGGCGATCAAGGAGCGGATCGACAAGGGCGTAACCGTGACCGTCATCAACACGAGCACGGGCGAGAAGCAGGAGGTGCGGCCGAGCTGGGGACTCGTGGCCGAGGGCATCCGCTTCCTGATGAACGGCCAGGCGGCCGCGAGCCTGCCGCTCCAGATCCGCAAGGCCGCGCAGGGCGACCTCGCGCCGCTCATCCAGATGTCGATCGACCGCCGGCTCGACATCACCGACGCTCTCGACTGGGGCCTGACCTTTTCGGTCACCTGCGCCGAGGACCTGCCGTACATCACCGAGGAGATGATCCGTGAGAAGTCTCCGGGGACGTACCTGGGCGACTACCGCATCCGCCAGCAGAAGAATGCCTGCGAGGTCTGGCCGCGGGGCAAGGTGGCGGCGGACGTCCACGAGCTGGTCCGCTCGGACGTGCCCGTGCTGTTGATCTCAGGCGAGCGCGACCCGGTCACTCCGCCGGAGCTCGCGGAGGAGGGATCGCGCTACATGACGAACCGCCTGCACGTGGTCGTCCCGCGCGGCAGTCACGGCGCGGAGGGGGAGTGTACGGACAACCTGATCCGCGACCTGATCGAGCGCGCCTCGGTCCAGGGGCTCGACCCCTCATGCGCCGCAACCGTCTACGGTCCGACGCAGTTCATGACGCCCTAGGTTGCCGGTTTTTGACTGGCCGGATCTGGGCAGTTATACTAAGAGTATGAAAACGGCAGTCTCCATTCCGGACGATGTCTTCGAAGAGGCCGAGCGTCTCGCCAATGAATTGCAGACTTCTCGCAGCCAACTCTATTGCCGCGCACTGCAAGAGTTCGTGGCCAGACATGCGCCTGATCGCCTGACAGAGACGATGAACCGCGTAGTCGATGAAGCTGGAAGCGAGATCGACGAATTTAGCCAGAGGGCCTCACATCGGGTGTTGGAGCGCGTCGAATGGTAATCAGCCAGGGCGAGATCTGGTGGGCCGACTTGAGCGAGCCAACCGGATCAAGCCCTGGTTATCGTAGGCCCATCGTTGTCGTACAGTGTGATCCGTTGAACCAAAGCCGGATCAGTACAATCGTCTGTGTGCCGCTGACGAGTAGCTTGAAGTGGGCAGACGCGCCCGGCAATGTACTCCTGGCTGCACGAGCGACAGGTCTCCCCAAAGAATCGGTTGCGAATGTCTCGTTGATCGTGGCCGTCGACAGGCGACAGTTGACCGAATGCGTCGGCAAGCTGCCGCGGCGCCAGTTGGAGTTGGTCCTCGTAGGCATCGACATAGTGCTCGGACGATAGTTCGCCGCAGCTCACAAGCCACTGCAACGAGGCTGCACTTCACCGGCTAGCTGGTCGAGACGAAGCCGCGGGGGAAGGTGGCGCCGGACGTTCACGAGCTGGTCCGCTCGGACGTGCCCGTGCTGCTGATCTCCGGCGAGCGCGACCCGGTCACCCCGCCGGAGCTCGCGGAGGAGGGACCGCGCTACATGACGAACCGCCTGCACGTGATGATCCCGCGCAGCAGTCACGGCGCGGCGGGGGAGTGTGCGGACAACCTGATCCGCGATCTGATCGACCGCGCCTCGGTCCAGGGGCTAGACCCCTCGTGCGCCGCGACCGTCTACGGCCCGACGCAGTTCATGACGCCCTACTAGTACCTCGTCACAGTCCGATTGATGGTAGGGGTGGCCCTTGTGGCCACCCTCTGGACGTGGCCGCCCTCCGGATGGGTACCCACAAGGGGCATAGGCGCTAACTTTGCTTCAACATTGTCTGCTCCACCCGGCCCAAC
>JANOCF010000072.1:0-1664 GCA_031412055.1 Holophagales bacterium
GCCTCGTCCCGTCGCGGGACCGAGCGGGCTGGAGCTGTACAACCTCGCCGCCGATCCCGGGGAGACCCGCAACCTCGCCGCCCTCCATCCCGAGGAGCTGCGCAGGCTCCGGCGCGAGCTGATGGGCTGGGTGAAGAGCCGGCCGGGCAAGCACGCGGGCGGCGAGGAGGACGAGGAGACCCTGAAGGCTCTGCGAGCCCTGGGCTACGTGCAGAACTAGCTGGATTTACCGAAGTTCGAGGCCAGGACCGCGAGGTCCTGCCCGTCGATGACGCCGTCGCCGTTGAAGTCGGCCGTGGTCGAGTAGAGGGTCTCTCCGAAGCGGGTGCCGAAGCGGCGGGCGAAGCGCAGCAGGTCGACGCCGTCCACCCGTCCGTCCTGATCCAGGTCGCCGGTCAGACCCAGCGTGCCTGCGACCGTGACGTGGGAAACCTCCCGGTCGACGGGGTTGGGCGGAGAGGCGAGATCCCGGGCGCGGAGGCCCACCGACACGAGACCGGAGAGCGGCGCCGGGGGCTGCCAGGTGATCGTGGCCTGCTTCGTGTTCCCAACCGGCACCGCGCCCGTGGCCACGCCGTTGATCACCAGGGTGGTGTTGGCCAGGTCGATCCCGTCGCCGAAGTCCCACACGTCGACCACGATCTGGGCTGAGGGAGAGACATCCTTGTCGCCGTGGCCCGGGCTCGTCAGGCCGATCACCGGCGGGATGCGGTCCACCTTGCGGATCACATTGAAGAAGATCTGCGCCAGGAGGTCGTACCCCGCCGCGTTGGGGTGCCCCACCGGGTCGTCGCTCGCCTGGGAGTAGTAGCGGGTGAAGAGGTCCGGGATCGGGCTCAGCACCTCGAAGGGGTCGGCCAGGTCGCGCCCGCGCCGGCCGGCCAGGTCGCGGATGTTCTGGTTCAGCTCCGTGTTGGCGATGTTCCCGGGATCGAACTTGGCGTTGGGGAGCCGGGGGATCGTGGTCGCGTGGACCACCTTCATGCCCCGGCCCTCGGCCCGCAGCGCCATCTGGTTGAGATTGAAACGCGTGGTCTCCAGCGAGAGCTTGTTCGAGATGTCGTTGGTCCCCTCCATCAGGAGGAGAACGTCCCCGCTCAGGGCGGACTCGCGGAGCACGTCGTCGATCCGGTCGAGTCCCTCGGCCGTGTTCTCGCCGCCGATGCCATGGTTCTCCACCACGGCATTCTCCCCGGCATTGCGGAGCAGGGCTTCAAGGCGCGCCGGATACCCCTTCTCGGCCCGGCTGTCGTCGCCGACCCCGGCGGTGATGCTGTCGCCGAAGGCGATGTACGCGGTCTGGGCGGAGGCCGAAGCGGCCAGGGTGAGGCCCAGCAGGAAAACCAGCCTGGAGCGGTTCACTGCGCTTTCTCCCTCTCTCGCTCCCTCTCTCGGGAGACCCAGCGCAGCCTGAGCCTGGACCCACCGACGATCACGGGCCGCTCCGGCGGGTCGGAGAGCACCGCGGTCTCGCGCAGGGCCTTTCCGGTCCCGTCGATCTCCTGCACCGACCAGCCCTTGGGCCGGGAGGTCCGGTAGAGGAGATAGAGGCCGTCCCCGTTCTCCTGGAAGGCGGGGAAGAGGGAACCGGGAGGAGCGGCGGCGCGTTCGTCGAGCCAGCGGCCGTCCGCGAAGCGCGCCAAGTGGAGACGGTAGCTGTGGCC
>JANOCF010000073.1:0-1767 GCA_031412055.1 Holophagales bacterium
ATCCGGTTTATGCGGCCGCGTCTTATAATTTTGTTTTTTTTTTTTACACACCCTCCGCTCTGGTGTTTTAAAAACCCCCCCGTGGTGGCTTATTTACAACCACCTGATTGCTCTAACTCATTTGATTTGAGTCGGCTATCATTCTGCTATCATCCTTTGATGAGAGCCGCCAAGGAGAAACCATGGCCCACGTTCTAGTCCGAGATCTCGATCCCACGGTCATCGAGCGCCTGAAAAGCCGTGCCCGCCGGCACGGCCGCTCCCTCCAGGGTGAAGTCAAGGCAATCCTCGAGGCGGCGGCCCCGCTGTCGATGAGCGAAGCACGGACCCTTGCCGAGGAGTGGCAGCGGCGGCTGGCCGGGAAGATTTCGGGGGACAGCAGCGAACTGATTCGGGAAGATCGCGAACGGTGACCCGAATCGTGGTCGATGCCAGTGTTGCAGTCAAATGGTTTCTCCCTGAGCCTCACTCCCAGGAGGCGTTGTGCCTGCTCGACGAAGGATGGGAGCTCCTGGCCCCAGATCTCCTCTGGTCCGAGGTTGGCAACATCCTGTGGAAGAGATGGCGCCGGGGAGAGTTGGCGGATGAGAACGCGCAAGCCATCCTCCAAGATCTGCGAAGAGTCCCCTTTCGGATCCATCCCGCAGACGAGATCGCCGAAGCCGCCTGGTCCCTCGCAAGCCGGCTCGACAGAAGCTTTCATGACAGCTTGTATCTTGCACTTGCAGCAAGCCAATCCTGTTCCTTGGTGACAGCCGACCGCCGGCTCTGGAATGCCGTGAGCCCGGCTCTCCCCTTCCTGGTATGGATCGAGGATCTCCGCTGAGGGAGCTTCCCAATTCAGAGGGCAGTCGCTGCCCCTTGAAATGGAGAGAAGCCCCCTCATCCGGGGTGCCTCCTCCCCACCTCGGAGCTCCTGAAATTCGGAGGGCAGCGGCTGCCCCTTGAATTCGAGACTCCCTGTTTCAGGGGGCGGCGGCTGCCCTCTGAATTCCGGCCGCTCTATTTCGAGGGGCAGCGGCAGCCCCCTGAATTCCAGCGGTTCGTTTTCAAGGGGCCGCTGCTGCCCCCCGAAAAGGAGAAGCGCGGATTCAGGGGGCAGCGACAGCCCTCCGAATTCCCGGCGTCCGGAGCCCCGGAGCGCGGTCTCCTGTAAAATCCCCGACAACGGACATGCGGAAGCTCTGGCTCTTGATTCTCGCCGTGACGGTCGGCGCGTGGTGGGTGATGTCGCGCCCGATGGGCACGGGTGCGCCCCCCGTGGACTGGCGCGGCGAGCTGGCGCAGGCTGAGACCGACCGACCGCCCTTCCAGGTCGAGACCGGTAAAGGGAAGGTCACGCTCCATCCCCGGGCCGCCTTCGACGCTCCGGGCAAGGTCGCCGCGGCCGAGCGCTACCGCCTGGATGGCGGCGCCTTCCTCTCGCCCGTGGACGTGGTCCTCACCTGGGGAAAGCTCCCCGAGGAGCCCTACCGCAGCGCGGTCGACTACGGCCAGATGACCCGCTACTACTTCTGGCGCACCGGGTCTCCCGGGATCGATCTCGGCTACGTCCAGGCCCACTCCTCCAACATGCACCTCATCCCGGCCACCCCGAACGTCCGCCGCGCCCTGCTCGGCATCGGGAGCGGCGACCCGGTCCGCCTCAAGGGCCTCCTCGTGGACGCCAGCGGAGAGAACGGCTTCACCTGGGGGACGTCCATGTCGCGGGAAGACTCCGGCCCCGGAGCCTGCGAGCTGGTCTGGGTGGAGGCGGTGCAGGTGGAC
>JANOCF010000074.1:0-2654 GCA_031412055.1 Holophagales bacterium
GCGAGGATCGGGGTTGCCGACCAGGGTCTTCTCCAGACCCTCGCGGGTGAGCTTGAGAACCATCGACGGCTCCGTGGCACGGTAGCTGGCGGGCCACGGCGTGCGCTCCAGGAGCGGCCCCTCGCCCACCATGTCGCCCGAGCTGAACGTGCGGACCGACATCTCCTTGCCTGTCTCATCCTGGACGTACGCCTCGACCACGCCGTTGACGATCAGCATCAGGAAGGCGTCGCGGCCTCCCTCGTCCGCCACGGGGATGTTCGCCTCCAGGCGGGTCAGCTCCATGGCCGCGAACAGCCGCTTGAGCTGCTCGCCGGGGAGGTGCTGCACCACCGAGCTGGTCGCCAGGTTGTGCCAGAGGCGCTTCAGCTCGACCGCGCTGTTGCCGGCCTGCTGGCCGCCCGCCTGGCGCAGCCCCTCGATGGCCACCGCGCGGACGTTCTCCATGCTCTTCTCACGCTGGATGCGCTCGATCTTGAAGCGGATCGACTGATCCATCGGGGCGAGCTTCTGCGCCTTGGAGAGCAGGGCGACGCCCTTCTCGTAGAAGCCGTCCTGGGCGTACTCCTCGGCCACGTAGCCGAACTCTTCCACGGCCTTGTCGTACTGCTTGAGGCCGGCGTACACCTCGGCCAGCTTGAGATGGAGGTGGAGGTCGTTGGGGTTCAGCTTGATGCGCGACTTCAGGCGCTCGCACGCCTCGGCATAGCGCTCCAGCACGATCAGGTCGTCGATCGTATAGTCCTGATCCTGCTTCAGCTTCTGTTCCTGCTTGCTCCCGCCACCCCCGAACCAGCTCTTGATGCTCACGGCGGCGCCTCCGGAAAGAGAAAATCGATCGGCCGGCGGCTGTTCCCCATGCGCCGTCTTGTGGACGCCGCCGACGCCTGCTGTGGACACCCCGGACGGCCGAAGCGGCGCCCATTATACTCACCCCCGAGGGAAACGCTCAGCGCGGGAAGGAATTCCACCCCTGGTCCGGAAGTTGCTCTATCCAGGGACAGAGTCGGTTATTCTGCCCTATGGAGGCTCCGAAGAAGATGATTCGCCAAGACAGGACCCTGGTCCGCGTCTCGCTCGCTCTCGGACTGCTTGCTTTGACCGCCGCCGGACCGGCCGCGGCAGAGGAGCACGACGGGAGCTACGGTTATTTCCGCGTTGTCGAAGGTTCGGCCACCCTGATGCAGGCCGGTGGTGATCGCGAACCGGCTGAGATCAACCAGCCGGTGCTCGCCGGCGACCGCATCTGGGTACCGGAACGGTCGCGTGCCGAGGTCGTCCTCGCCGACCGCAACATCCTGCGCCTGGACGGCGGCTCCGAGGTCACCCTCGAGCAGCTCGCCGCCTCGCCCGACCGGAACGATGCGACAACGGTCATCCGCCTGCATGATGGCAACATCCTGCTGACGGTGACCACCGACTCGCTGGGCGATCAGCTCCCACGGGTCGACACCCCCAACGCAACGATCTATCCCCAGGACTTCGGCACCTACCGGATCACCGCCAGCCAGGACACCCTCACCGAGCTGGTTGTCCGGCGCGGCAAGGCCGAGGTCGTCACCGACCGCGGCTCCGAGATCGTGCGCGCCGACGAGAGCGCGTTCGTGGAGGGCGGCGCCGGCGACCAGCGCGCCGACGTGGAGATCGAGTCCGCCGGCTCCTACGACCAGCTCGAGCGCTGGGCCGACCAGCTCGAGGGCGAGGCCCGCTACGCCGACGGCAGCGACCATCTCGACGACAACCTGCGCTACCAGTCCGCGCCGCTGGCCCGCCACGGCTCGTGGGTCAGCATCCAGGGCCGCAACTACTGGCGCCCGCGCGTGGACACGGCCTGGCGCCCCTACTCGCAGGGCCGCTGGTCCTACACCCCCGCCGGCCTGACCTGGGTCTCTTACGAGTCCTGGGGCTGGGTGCCCTACCACTACGGGAGCTGGGACTACTTCCCCTCCTACGGCTGGGTCTGGGAGCCGGGCCGCCGCTGGGCTCCGGCATGGGTCTACTGGTACTGGGGGCCGAGCTACGCCGGCTGGTGCCCGACCGGCTACTACACCAGCTACTACCGCAACCAGTATCCGTACTTCCGCTCCGGGGTGTACGGCTGGGCCGGCGGCGGCTGGGATGGCTGGGGCAACTGGACGTTCGTGCGCCACGACTACTTCCGCGGCTATCGCAACGGCTACCGCGACGGGTACAAGGACGGGCGCTGGGACGGGCGGCGCGACCACTGGGACGTGCGCCGCTATGCCGTGCCCGTGGACGAGCTGCGCCGCGGAGGCCCGCTCGACCGCGGCGTGGTCACCACGGACACCCGGCCGCTCAAGCCGGACACCTGGAACGATCCGCGCCGCGCCATGCAGGTGCTCACGGACCATCCGACGGCCCGGAGGATCAACGGCCGCGATGGCGGCGCCGACAATGCCGGCAATACCGAGCTGCCGGACGTGACGCCGTTCATCAATCGCCGTCCCGACCTGCCGACGAACGTGGTCCGAACGGTGGTTCCTGACGATGGCGATCAGACCGCCGGACGGCCGCGGATCGCCGGGCGGGAGAACCCGCGGGGTGATCGCGGCGGGGTGATCCCGACCGATCCGTCCGCGGACCGGCCCCGGGCCGCGATCCGGCCGCGCCTGGGCGGCGACACGCCGACCTCT
>JANOCF010000075.1:0-2471 GCA_031412055.1 Holophagales bacterium
CTCTGGGGACGCCAGGGGATCAAGCCGGCGCTATCGCCGACGGCTCCTGTCGCGCAGACTCCGGGGGAGAGCTCCGACGCGCATGCTCCCCCAGACGGACATGCTCACCCGCACGGAGACGTGCGGTTCAGCCTCTACTTCTTTGGCAACTACGCGGCAGAGTTCAAGGCGGGCAAGTACGACCTGCTGGTGGATTGCGCCCGCTTCGCCGACCGCCACGGCTTCACCGCGCTGTGGTTCCCGGAGCGCCACTTCCACGCGTTCGGCGGGTTCTGCCCGAACCCGTCCGTGCTCGCCTCGGCCCTGGCCCGCGAGACCGAGCGCATCGCCCTGCGGGCCGGCAGCGTAGTCCTCCCGCTCCATCACCCACTGCGGGTGGCGGAGGAGTGGTCGCTGGTGGACAACCTCTCCGGCGGGCGCATCGGCCTGGCCTATGCGTCGGGCTGGCATCCGAACGACTTCGCGCTGGCGCCGGAGAGCTACGGCCGCCACCGGGATCTGACGTTCGAGCGGGCGGAGATCATCCGCCGTCTCTGGCGTGGCGATGCCGTGCGAATGCTCGACGGCGCGGGCACGGAGGTGGACCTGCGCATCTTCCCGATGCCGGCGCGGCGCGACCTGCCGGTCTGGATCACCATCGTCAACAACCCGGACACCTACCGCCTGGCCGGCGAGATGGGGGCCGGCGTGCTGACCAACCTGATGGGGCAGACGATCGAAGGGCTGGCCGCGAACCTGGCGGTCTACCGTGAGGCGCTGGCCCGGGCGGGACACCCGCCGGAGGCGAGCCGCGTCACCCTGCTGCTCCATACCTTCGTCGGCCCCGATGCCGAGGCGGCGGTGGCCACGGCTCGGCGTCCGTTCTACAGCTACCTGGAGTCCTCGGTCGGCCTGGTGAAGAACTTCGCCGCCAGCGAGGGGCTGCCTGTCGATTTCGATAGCCTCTCCCGCGAGGACTTCGAGTACATGCTGGAGCTGGCCTACCAGCGCTACGTGAAGACCTCGGCCCTGATCGGCTCGCCCGAGAGCTGCGCTCCGATCGTGGAGCGGATGCGGGCCATCGGCGTCGACGAGGTCGCCTGCCTGGTGGACTTCGGGGTGGACGCGGAGTCGGTGCGCAAGAGCCTCCCCTGGATCGCCGCCCTGAAGGACCGCTTCCCGGCCCTGCCCGCTGCGGTCCCCAGGGAGACGGCAGTCGCTTCGCTCACCGAATCCCAGCGCGACCTCTACACCGTGGCGCAGATCAGCACGGAAGCCTCGCTGGCCTACCTGGAGTCCGGAGCCGTGGAGCTGCGCGGCCCGCTCGACCTGATGGCCTTTCGTAGCGCGCTCCGTCAGGCGGTCGGGCGGCACGAGGCCCTGCGCGCGGTGGTACCCGACCCGAAAGAGAAAGAGCCGGTCCAGATGTTCCTCCCCGGCGTGGACCTGGAGACGCCGCTCGTTGACGTGTCCAACGTGTTCCCGGAGCGGCGCGAGGAGGAAGGTGCTTCCTGGCTGGAGGCCGAGGCCCGGCGCCCGTTCGACCTGGCCCGCGGGCCGCTGGTCCGGGTCTCGCTCCTGCGCCTCGGACCGAACCTCCACCGGCTGGGCCTGTTCGTGCACCACATCGCCGCCGACGGCCTGTCGCTGAGCATCCTCCTGGACGAGGTTTTCGGCATCTACGAGGCGGCCCGCGCGGGCTGCCGGGCCGCGCTCCCCGCGCCGATGCGCTATCGCGACTACGTCGCCTGGCTGGCCGCTGGCGGGGATGAAAGGGAAGAGGGGGGCAGCGCGGAGGCGGATGAGACCTGGTGGCGCGAGCAGCTCTCCGGGCCGCCTGCCGTGTTCGAGCCGCCCACGGACCGGCCCCGCCCGGCCGTCCGCTCCTTCCGCGGCTCCCGGCGCCGGCTCGCCCTGGATCCGGCCCTCCGGGATGGGCTCCGCGGAGTCGGCCGCCGCCACGGCGCCACCCTCTACGCCGCGCTCCTGGCCGCGTGGTCCGTCCTCTTGCATCGCTGGACCGGCCAGGACGACCTCGTGGTGGGCGGCCCCGTGGCCCGCCGGCCGCTGGAGGGAGGAGATCGGCTGGTGGGCCACTGCGTCGACCTGGTCCCCTACCGCAGCCAACTTAACGACGGCGGTAGCGAAGAGCCTCCGTTCACGCACTACCTGGCCGCGACGCGCTCGCGGGTGCTGGATGTCCAGGAGCACGGCAGCGTGCCGTTCGCCCAGCTCCTTCGCCTGCTGCGTCTCCCTCACGACCCGGGCCGGGCGCCGCTGATCCAGGCGGTCTTCAACTTCGACCCCGGGCTGGGGATCACCCGGGCCGCCGGACTGGAGCTGGTCGAGGTCTCGCCGCCGATCCCCTATGTGAAGTTCGATCTGGCCGTTCACGTCCTGGAGTCCGGGGAGACGCCTCTCCTCCAGCTCGACTACCGCACCGATCTCTTCGACGCGTCCACCATGGACCGCCTTCTGGAGCGGTTCCAGGT
>JANOCF010000076.1:0-5393 GCA_031412055.1 Holophagales bacterium
CCCTGTTTTACTTCATTTTGGATGCCCGGGATGCCTGGACTCTCGACAACTGCGTCTGCGCGCCGCAACACGAGCGAAGTGCTCGATGCGATCTCACGCGTGCTGGAGCCCTATATCGGCAAGCTGATGGCGCGCACGTCCGCGAGCGCGCACTGCAACGACCTGGGGATCCGCTCGGTTGTGATCGACGGCACGCAGATCGAGGCGCTGCTGGAGAAACTGGGGCTGGCGCTGATCATCTTTCTCGGCAAGGAGAAGGCCGCGACGGTCGTCGTGGCCATGCGCGAGGCCATCGCTTCGCTAGGAGTTGCTCAATGAAGGCGCGCTGGCTCGGACCTGCGCTGACGGTCCTGCTGGCCACCCTGGTGGCGACGCTCCTCGGACGGACCGTGTCCCCCGGGGCGGGGATCTATGAGGGGCCGCTCTCGCCGCGGGTGGTCCTGGCGATCGGCACCTTCGGCAAGCTCCTCTACCTGGTGATCGCCACCTGGGTTTCAGTGCTCAACGTGGGGAAGTTCGAGTCCGGGACGCCGACGCGCACCGCCTGGCGCCTGCTCTCTCTTGGACTCGGGCTCCTGATGGCAGGGCAGGCTCTGATCGCGGTCTACCAGTTCGTCCTGGGAGTCGAGCTGCCGTTCCCCTCGCTGGTGGACGTCTTCTTCATCCTGGCCTACCCGCTGCTGGTCGGCGCGCTGGCGATGTTCCTGCGTGCCTACACGGCAAGCGGTTTCCCGATCGGCTCGGCTTCCGAGCGGCTCTGGCTGGCGGTCGGGGTGGCGGTGCTCTGCGCGGCGATCGGGTTTCCGATCCTCCGGCCGGTGGTGACCACGCCGGGCCCGTTCCTGGAGACGCTGCTCAACGTGGTCTACCCGGTGCTGGACTTCGTGCTGCTGGTCCCGGCGGTGCTGCTGATCCGGATCAGTCTGCGCTTCCGGGGAGGCGCGGTGTGGAAGGTCTGGGCCACATTGCTGGCCGGACTCGTCTTCCTCTGCGTGGCCGACATTCTCTTCGCGTACTTCTCCCAGCTCGACCGCTCCGACCTGGTGGACGTGGTGGACGCCACCTTCCTCATCGCCTATGGGTTGCTCGGCCTGGGCGTGCTCTACCAGCACGAGCTGCTTACAGAGTAAAGGACCTAAAAGACTTGAAGGACTTGTGTGCGTCCTTTGTGTCCTTTAAGTCCTTTGTGTCCTTTTCATTCAGCTCAAGCCGCCGGCCGCAGCTCCTCCTCACGACGGGGCCGCCGGAAGCGCCTCATCAGGCCCTGCACCCTCTCGACTCCCCGCAGGTCGTCGAAGATCGAGTAGAACACCGGCGTCGCGAGCAGTGTCAGCAGCAGCGACATCGACTGTCCGCCGATGACCACCACCGCGATGGCTCGCCGCTCCTCTGAGCCCGGGCCGGTGCCCAGGGCCAGCGGGAGCATGCCGGCCACCAGGGCCAGCGTGGTCATCAGGATCGGGCGCAACCGGTCCCGGTTGGCCTGCAGGATCGCCGCGTAGCGCTCCATCCCGCTCCGGCGCAGGTTGTTCATGTGGTCGATCTGCAGAATGGCGTTCTTCTTCACCACCCCGAAGAGGACCAGGATGCCCAGCGCCGAGTACAGGTTCACCGTGTTGCCCGTGGCCCACAGCGAGATCAGCGCGAAGGGTACCGACAGCGGCAGCGAGAGCAGGATCGTCAGCGGGTGGACCAGGCTCTCGAACTGCGACGCCAGGATCATGTACATGAAGATGATCGACAGCGTCAGCGCCCAGACGAACTCGCTGTAGGTCCGCGCGAGCTCGCGGCCGCGGCCGCCAATCGCCGTGGTGTAGCCGGCCGGCAGTCTCATCTCGTCCGCCGCTCCCTGGAGCGCCTCCAGGCGGTCGGCCAGCGCGTAGCCCGGGCCAACGCCGGCGCGGATGCTCACCTGCCGCTGCCGGTCCAGCCGATCCACCCGTGAGGCGGTCGTGAACTCCTTGACCGTCACCAGGCTGTCCAGCCGGACCAGCCGGCCGCTCGCGCTGGGCACATACAGCCGGCTCACGGCCTCGGAGTCGTTGCGCGTCCCCTCCGTCAGGCGGAGCTGGACGTCGTAATTGTCGTTGACCTGCGGGTCGTGGAAGCGGGAGACCTCGGAGTCCCCACCCACCATCAGACGCATGGCAGTGGCCACGTCCGTCATCTGGACCCCCAGGTCCGCTGCCCGGGCGCGGTCCACCGTGATCCGCAGCTCGGGCTTGTCGAGCTTCAGCGTGACGTCCGAATCTACGATCCCCCCGAGCTCCTCGGCCCTCTCGCGGAGCTGGTTCGCGTAGGCGGAGAGAGCGTGGAGGTCGGGCCCGCGCAGCGAGAAATCGATGTCGTTGTTGCCGCCGCCGATGTTGAACGAGGCGATGTTGCGCACCGACGAGCGCAGGTCGTTGAACTTCGTCAGGCGCTCGCGGACCTCGGTCATCACGTCTTCCTGCGTGTAGTTGCCGCGGAAGGCTCTCATGGGGTCGAGCCGCACCAGGCCGGAGAGGAAGCGGGTGACCGAGGGACGGCGCTCCTCGTGGGGCGCGATGCGGATGAAGGCGCGGCCCTGGTTGACCCCGCCGAGGAACCCGCCGCCGGCGTTCGACAGCACCGTCTGAATGGCAGGGATCTGCCGCAGCTCGGCTTCGACCGCCCGCATGGCCTCGTCCATGGCTGCGACGTTCGTCCCCTCGGGGCCGTTGACGCTGATCTCGAACTCGGACTCGTCCACGTCGCTCGGGATGTACTCCGTCTTGACCACCTTGAAGAGGGGGATGGACGAGAGCATGACCAGCACGCAGAGCACCGCGGTCACCGTCCGGTGCTTGAGGGTGAAGCGCAGCATCCGCTCGTAGGTGCGGTCGATCCGGCCGTAGAAGCCGGCGCGGGACTTCGCCTCCCCATGATGTCCTCCGGCGCCATGCCCCGCCGCGTCCTCGGCCCGCAGCAGCCGGGCGCTCATCATCGGCGTCAGGGTGAAGGAGACCAGGAGAGAGACCAGCACCGCGGCCGCCGCCGTGATTCCGAACTGGAACAGGAACCGGCCCGAGATGCTCGACATGAACGAGACCGGCACGAAGATGACCACCAGCGAGAGCGTGGTCGCGAGCACCGGCAGGGCGATCTCCGCCGTGGCCTCCCGCGCCGCCTCGAAAGCTCCCATCTTCTTCTCTTCGACCCAGCGGAAGATGTTCTCCAGGACCACGATGGCGTCGTCGATGACCACGCCCACCATGAGCACCAGCGCGAGCATGGTGACGCTGTTCAGAGAGAAGTCCAGCGCCGCCATCATGCCGAAGGTCGCGACCACCGAGGCCGGGATGGCCACGGCCGCGATCAGGGTCGAGCGCCAGCTCCGCATGAACGCAAACACCCCCAGCGAGGCCAGGATGCTGCCCAGCATGAGGTGAAGGTTGATCTCGTGAAGGGCGGCGTAGATGTAGCGCGACTGGTCGCGAATGACCTGCATCTCCAGGTCGGGCGGCAGTTGCGTCTGTACATTCACCAGCGCCGCCTTGACCCCCTCGATCACCTCGACCGTGTTGGCGCCGGACTGCCGCCGGACCTCCAGCGTCACCGTGGGCACGCCGTTCAGGCGCGCGACCGAGCGCTGCTCCTTGGTGCCGTCCTCGGCCCGGCCGAGGTCGCGGATGCGCACCGGCTGCCCCTCGACCGTCTTGACGACCAGGTCGTCGAAGTCGCGGGCCTCGGTGAACCGGCCCATGGTGCGCAGGGTCAGCTCGCGCGAGCTGCCGGTGACGTTGCCGCCCGGCGCGTCGGTGTTCTGCCGCACCAGGGCGTCGCGCACGTCGGTGATGGGGATCTGGTACGCGGCCAGGCGGTCCGGATCGACCCAGATGTTGATCGCCCGCTCGAGGCCGCCCTCGATCTGCACCTCGCCGACGCCCGCCGAGCGCTCGATCTGGACCTTGACGACCTTGTCGGCGTACTCGGTCAGCTCCTTGATCGGGCGGTTGCCTGACAGGGCTATCGTCAGGACCGGGGAGCTGTCGTTGTTGAACTTGGCGATGACCGGCGGCAGCACGTCCTCGGGGAGCTGGCGGACGATGGAGGAGACGCGGTCGCGGATGTCCTGGGCTGCCGTGTCGATGTCGCGGTCGAGGTCGAACGTGACGATCACGAACGAGCTGCCGGCCGACGACACCGAGCGCAGCTCCTGGATGCCTTCCACCGTGTTGACCGCCTCCTCGATGCGCTGGGAGACCTCGGTCTCGACCTCCTCCGTGGAGGCGCCGGGCAGGGCCGTGCGGACCGAGACGGTCGGCAGGTCGACCGACGGAAAACGGTCCACGCCCAGGCGGCCATAGCTGGCGGCGCCCACCACCACGAGGGCCAGGATGATCATGGCCGCGAAGACCGGCCGGCGGATACAGATTTCGGCTAGCTTCTGCATGAAGAATCCTCAGTTCACGACGGTGACGGACTGACCGCCGACCAGGTTGCCGGGCTCGAGCACCACCGTATCGCCGGCGGCTACCCCCTCCAGGATCTCGACGCGCTCCCCGGCGCGGCGGCCGGTGCGGACGCGCTTCTCGACGGCCTTACTACCCGTGACACCGCCCTCGACCGCGAGCACCTTGTCGATACCCGCGAAGCTGACCACGGAGGCGATCGGGACGAGCACGGCCGACTCGCCCGACTGGGTCACGATCTGTGCCTTGGCGAACGATCCGGGCCGCAGCTCGCCGGCCGGGTTCGGCACCTCGGCTTCAACGAGCAGCGTGCGGCTGTCCTCGCGGATGGAGGGGCTGATGCGGGCCACCCGGCCGGTGTGGACCTCGGGGTCCCCTTCGACCGTGAGCTGGACTGCCTGGCCCGTGCGCACGTCGGCGGCCTCGCGCTCCGGCACTTCCAGGCGCAGGCGCAGCGGGTTGATGCGGACCAGGACGACCACTGGGCTGCCGACGGCCACGTAGTCGCCGATGCTGGCCCGGCGCTCACTGATCATGCCGTCGAAGGGGGCGGTGAGGGATGTGTCCGCGAGCTGCTGGCGAGCGATATCGAGCTCGGACATGCGCTGGCCCATGAGCGCCTGGCGGGTGCGGGCGGTCTCGATCGCCTCCTGCTGCCGGGCCTCGGCGACCTGGAGGGCGGCTTCGGCCGCGTCGAAGTCCTGCTGCGGGATGAGCTGCTGCTGGAGGAGCCGGGCCATGCGGTCGCGGGTGAGCCGTGCCTGCGTCAGGTTCGCGGCGGCCTGCTTGACGAGCGCGGTGTCGCCGGGCTCGACCGTCCGGATCGAGGAGCCCGGCGCCAGGCCGAGCTGAGCCCGCGCCTGCTCCAGGGCGTTCTGGGCCTGGCGCACGCGCAGCTCGGAATCGGTGGGGGATAGCCGGGCCAGGGTCTGGCCCCGGCGGACCCGGGAGCCCAGGTCG
>JANOCF010000077.1:0-4949 GCA_031412055.1 Holophagales bacterium
CGCCTTCGTTCTCGTCCTGGGCGGAGTACCAGGGCTTTCTCGACACGCTCATGCAGACCAACTGCATCGACGAGCCCACGAAGATCTGGTGGGACATCCGCCCGCATCCGCGCTACCCGACCCTCGAATTTCGCATGGCGGACATCTGCACGCGGGTCGAAGAGGCCCTGTGCATCGCGGCGCTCGTGCTCGGAATCGTCGCGCGCCTCATCCGCTTGCGGCAGCAGAACCAATCCTGGCGCGGCTATCGCCGTCACTTGATCACCGAGAACAAGTGGCGCGCGGTTCGTTACGGAACCGAGGGCAAGCTCATCGACTTCGGCGCGCGGATCGAGACGCCGATGCGCGAGCTCACGCTCGAGCTTCTGGAGAACCACAACCGGACGACCAAGTTCGACTTCACGGTCTTCCTGTTCGACCTGCCCGAGGGGCTGAAGACCACGCTGGAGTACAACGTCGATCTCTACGACGAGTCGACCATTGGCCGGCTGCTCCAGCACTGGGAGACGCTCCTCACCGGCGCGGTGGCGGGTCCGCAGGCACGGCTTTCCGAGCTGCCCATGCTGACCGAGCGCGAGCGCGCCCAGCTCCTCACCGGCTGGAACACGCCCGTCGCGAAGTTCGTGGACGGCCCGTCGCTGCACCGGCTGTTCGAGGAGCAGGCGGCGAAGAGCCCCAAGGCGGTGGCCGCGGTCTACGACGTGTCGGAGCTGACCTACAGGAAGCTCAACGAGCGGGCGAACCAGCTCGCGTGGCGGCTGCGCTCGCTGGGCGTCGGCCCCGAGGTGAAGGTGGGCCTCTGCGTGGAGCGCTCGCTCGACACGATCGTCGGCATCCTGGGCATCGTCAAGGCCGGCGGCGCCTACGTGCCGCTCGACCCCGCCTACCCGGCGGAGCGCCTGGCCTGGATCCTGGAGAACGCGCTTAGCGAATCGTCCACCCCCGTCCTGGTCACCCAGGGCCATCTGGCGGACCGCTTCGACTCGCTGCCGTGCCAGACCGTCCTGCTCGACAAGGAGCGGACGAGCCTCGCCGCGGAGAGCGTCGAGAACCTGCCCGACCTGCCCGGCATGGGTCCCGACAACGTGGCCTATGTGATCTACACGTCGGGTTCGACCGGCTGTCCCAAGGGCGTGCCCGTGCCGCACGCCAACGTGGTGCGGCTGTTCACGGCCACGGACGGTTGGTTCGGCTTCGGCCCGAAGGACGTCTGGACCGTCTTCCACTCCTACGCCTTCGACTTCTCGGTGTGGGAGATCTGGGGCGCGCTGCTCTACGGCAGCCGCCTCGTGATGGTGCCGCGCGAGGTGAGCATGAACCCCGCGGCGTTCTACGACCTCCTCGCCACCGAGGGGGTGACGGTGCTCAACCAGACGCCGTCCGCCTTCCGCCAGGTCATCAAGGCCGAGGACGAGGAGGGCGCGGGACGTCTGGCGCTCAAGTGGGTGATCTTCGGCGGCGAGGCGCTGGATCTCGCGGCGCTCACCCCTTGGATGCGGCGCCACGGCGACGCGAAGCCTCGGCTCATCAACATGTACGGCATCACCGAGACCACGGTGCACGTCACCTACAGGCCGGTGAGCCTCGCGGACCTGGAGCGCCCGGGCGTGAGCCCGGTGGGCGAGCCGATTCCCGATCTGCAGGTCTACCTGCTGGGCCAGAGCCAGGAGCTGCTGCCCGTTGGAGTGCCGGGCGAGATCCACGTCGGCGGCGACGGTCTGGCGCGCGGCTACCTGGGGCGTCCGGAGCTGACGGCCGAGCGCTTCGTGCCCGATCCGTTCTCGGCCCGGCCGGGAGCGCGCCTGTACCGCAGCGGCGACCTGGCGCGGCGGCGGCCGGATGGAGACCTGGAGTATCTGGGCCGCATCGACGGCCAGGTGAAGATTCGCGGCTTCCGCATCGAGCTGGGCGAGATCGAGTCGGCGCTCAACCGCCACTCCGGCGTGCGCGAGTCCGTGGTCATGGCGCAGCCGACGCCGGCTGGAGATCGTCGGCTCGTGGCCTGGATCGTGGCGAAGGCCGCGCCGGTCTCCACGTCCGAGTTGCGGGATCACCTGCTCCAGACGCTGCCGGAGTACATGGTGCCGGCAGCCTTTGTCAGCCTGGAGAAGCTGCCGCTGACCACCAACGGCAAGGTGGACCGCCGCGCCCTGCCCGAGCCGGGCGAGGGCCGCCCGGATGTCGCTCAGGCCGTGGTGGCTCCGCGCAACCGGACCGAGGAGCGGCTGGCCGGGATCTGGCGCGAGATCCTGCGCGTGGAGCAGGTCGGGGTGCACGACAACTTTTTCGAGCTGGGCGGCCATTCGCTGCTGGTGGCGCAGCTCGCCTCGCGGGTGCGCAACACCTTCGGCGTGGAGCTGCCGTTGCGCCTGATCTTCGAGGCGCCGACCCTGGCCGGCCTGGCCGCGCGACTGGAGAGCCAGATTCCAGACGAGCCTCAGGTAGAAGCAATCCCGCGGGTCTCCCGCGAGGGCTCTCTGCCACTGTCCTTCTCCCAGGAGCGTCTCTGGTTTCTCGACCAGCTCGAGCCCGGGAGCCCGCTCTACAACGTACCCGTGGCGCTGCGGCTCAAGGGCACGCTACGGCCGGACGTGTTCGCGCGGACCTTCCGCGAGATCGTCCGCCGGCACGAGGCACTGCGCACGTCTTTCGGCGCTGAGGACGGCAAGCCGGTGCAGGTGATTCATGCGCCCGGGGATACTGAGTTGGACGTCCCCATGGTGGACCTTTCGCACCTGCCGACCGAGGAGCGGGAGGGCGCGCTGGCGTGGCTGGCCGAGCAGGAGGCGCGGCAGCCGTTCGACCTGCGCCGCGCACCGCTGCTACGGGTGCAGGCCGTGAAGCTGGCCGAGGACGAGCACGCGGTGCTCGCGACGGTGCATCACATCGTCAGCGACGGCTGGTCCATGGGCGTGCTGGTGCGCGAGGTGGCTGCGCTCTATGCGGGCGAGACGCTGCCGGGGCTGCCGGTGCAGTACGCGGACTTCGCGGTCTGGCAGCGGGGCTGGCTTACGGGCGAGCTGCTGGAGCGCGAGGTGGCCCACTGGCGCGAGGCCCTGGCCGGGACCTCCACGGTGCTGGAGCTGCCCACGGACCGTCCGCGTCCGGCGGCGCAGAGCTTCCGCGGCACCCACCTGCCGGTGGCGGTGCCGGCGACTCTGACTGATAGGGTCAAGGCGCTGGCGCTGGACGAGGGCTCGACTCTGTTCATGACCCTGCTGGCGGGCTTCGAGACCCTGCTGCACCGCTACACCGGCCAGGAGGATTTCCTGGTGGGCTCGCCCGTGGCGAACCGCAACCGCGAGGAGATCGAGGGGCTGATCGGCTTCTTCGTCAACACCCTGGCGCTGCGGGCGCGGGTGGACGGCGATCCGAGCTTCCGGGAACTGGTGGACCGGGTGCGGCAGGTATCGCTGGACGCCTACGCGCACCAGGATCTGCCATTCGAGCGGCTGGTGGAGGCGGTGGAGCCGCAGCGCGACCTGAGCCGGTCGCCGCTGTTCCAGGTCCTCTTCGTGCTCCAGAACGCGCCGTTCGAGCCGCTGGAGCTGCCGGAGCTGACCCTGGAGCCGCTGGAGCTGGAGAGCGGCACGTCCAAGTTCGACCTCTCGCTCTACCTGATGGAGCAGCCGGACGGTCATCTGGGCGGCTTCATGGAGATCAACACCGACCTGTTCGAGGAGGCCACGGCCCATCGCCTGCTGGAGCACTTCCGCACGGTGCTGGAGAGCGCGGTTTCGAGCCCGGACGGCAAGGTCGGGGAGCTGACCCTGCTGAGCCCGGCCGAGCGCCGGCAGGTGCTGGAGGAGTGGAACGACACCCGGATCCCGCTGCCCGCAGAGACCGTCACGTCGCTCTTCGCCGCCCAGGTGCGCCGCTCGCCCGACGCGATGGCGGTCGTCCGTGGAGACGAGCGCCTGACCTACGCCGATCTGGACCAGGAGTCCGATCGCCTGGCCGCGCACCTGCGCGGGCTGGGAGTGGGGCCGGAGTCCAAGGTGGGCATCGCCCTGGAGCGCACGCCCGGCGTGGTGGTGGCCGTCCTGGGCGTGCTCAAGAGCGGCGGAGCCTACGTGCCGCTCGATCCGTCGCACCCCAAGGACCGCCTTGCCCTGATCGTCGAGGCCGCGAAGCCGCAGGCCCTGATCACCCAGGAGTCGCTCGTCGACTCCCTGCCTCCGCATGCTGCCGAGCTGGTGCTGCTTGGGTCTCCCTCTCCTGCGCAGCAGGGGAGGGTAGGGGAGGGGTCTTTTCTGCATTTCTCTCAGCGAGAGTACAATCTTCTGGTTCCATGAAAGGGATACTCGGTGCTCTCATGTCGCTAGTCACGGTCTCGCCGGAGTTTGAGGTGGTAATCCCGGAGGAGATCCGGGAAGCGCTGGACTTCCTGCCTGGCGACTGCTTTGAAGTCCGCTGCCACAGCGGTCGTCTTGAGCTGATTCTTATCCCAAGGGAGGAGGCTGATGAGATCCAGACCTACGACCACGCCAAAACGAGCATGGACGAGGAGATCCCTTTCGAGCAGGCAATTCGGGAGATCGAGAGAAAGCAGGTGGTGGCGTTCTCTCCTGGGAAACTACGGAGGGAAGGAGAGGGGTCCAATCTCATCGTTCGAGCCCGGGATCTCCGGCAGCGGATGACCGACGCGGAGCGGATGCTATGGAGCCGGCTACGCCGCCGCTTCCTTGGCATCAAGTTTCGGCGTCAGATCCCGATCGGGCCGTTCATTGCCGACTTTGTCTGTCCGGCAAGGAAGCTGGTCGTGGAGGTTGATGGAGGGCAGCACCTCGATAATGCCTACGATGAGGCCCGGGATTGTTGGCTGAGGGAGAACGGGTACCGGGTGCTCCGGTTCTGGAACAACGAGGTGCTGGGAAATCTGGAGGGGGTGCTGATGCGGATCTCCGAGGAGATCGAGCGGCAGGAGGGACCCCTCCCCAACCCTCCCC
>JANOCF010000078.1:0-12479 GCA_031412055.1 Holophagales bacterium
CTCGACAGTCAGGTCGTAGTCATCGGTCAGCGCTGCCAGCGACTCGCCGGCAGCGAATCGGTCCACCAGGATGGCCACGCTGACTCCGGCACCGGCAACCGTAGGCCGGCCGAACGACACGAAAGGATCGATGACCACGACGCGCGGCGCTTCCGCTTCGGCCTGCCGGCGGAGAGGGAAAAGCCGGACCGCCCACCCGGACGCGTCGTGCTCGATACGCTGCAGGTACGGTCGCAGGATCTCCTCGATGCCGGTCTGGCCGTCCTCGGGCAGATCGATGAGCTGGCCATACTTCCGAAGGAACAGGCTGCCGCCGAAGGTCTCGAGCTGCTCGGTGGCGAGAGGGTGCTCGGACCCCAGCTTTTCCTCCAGATAGAGGAGGGCCTCGCGGATCTTTCGCATCCGGATCTGATGCTTCCTGCGAAGGGAGGCCAGAACGTAGACTTCCACCAGGTTCGTGAACGAGAGCATCGGCCGGTCGGGGTCAGGGAGCCGGATCAGCGGACCGGAAAACTCCACTCCCGCATGAGTTTCGTAGCGCCGGCCCCGCACCCACTGCCGCAGCGTGGTCTTGGAGAGACCCAGATAGCGCGCGGCCTGCGCCACCCCATAGGTGGCCTCATTGCGCGCATCCCGCGAGAAAACCGGCGTGTAGATCATCGTCAAGGGTCTCAAAGCTCAAGCTTCACTTTAAGTTTATCACCGCCGCCAGCATCCGGCTCACCTGCTCGGTGGGGCGGATCGCCAACGCCGTCCGCAGATCCCGGACCGCGTCTTCCTTTTTCCCTTCTCCCAAACTGAGCACCGCCCGGAAGTAGAGAGCTCGCTGGGTCTCGGGGTTGTCGGCCAGGACCCGGTCCAGCTCGGCCCGGACGGCCGCCGCGAGGGGCGGCGTCTTCGGGATCTCCTGAAGCCCGGGCAGCCCTCCGAAGGCAGGCACCATCCGCAGCTCCATCCGGGCGAGCAGCGGCTCGAAGCGAGGGATGCGCCGCAGGTAGACCGCCCGGAAGTCGTCCCAGTAGACGAGACCCCAGCGTCCCCCGTCCAGCTCCGGGCTCAGCCCTTGCCACTCGTGCTCGGTGACGAGCGCCCACTCGATCCCGTAGCGCTCCGCGATCTCCGGAAAGGGCGTCGCGACGTACTCCTGCACCAGGGAGGCGAAGACGTCGTTGCGGCCATCCCAGAAGACCGGCTCCTTCAAGCGCCAGAGGAGATACCCGCCGTTGTTCTGGTGGTTGAACAGGCGCCCGCGGATGCCGTGCTCCTGCACGAACCGGGCGGCCGGCTCGGGCAGGCCCGTCGCCAGGAGACGTCCTTCGAACCCCGTCCATGCCACCAGGGCCGCAGCGATGGCCGCTCCAGGAACCAGCCACCGGGCATGCGGCATCGGTTTCCGATCCGCCCAGAGGCGATAGATCACCGGCAGGGCCAGGATGGCCACGTGGAAGACGAAGCGCGGCGAGCGGAAGACCAGGACCGTGAAGGTCACGATACCCAGGATCTCCGCCAGGGAAACCGGGACCTTCCGCAGAGGAAGGAGCCCGGCCAGCAGCAGCACCCCGAGGATCAGCAGCCCCGAGTTGGCGGCCGGGGACGAGGCCTCGAAGTGGCCCAGGTCCCACCGGATGCCGCTCGCGAAAAGAATCCGGCTGAGGCGCCACGGATACAGCAGGGTCTCGACGCCGTTCGGGTTGACCAGGGAGACCAGGGCCGAAGCTCCGAAGGTCAGGAGCCAGGGACGGGCTTCCCGTCTGCGGAAGACGAGCGCCTCGAGGGTGAACAGCCCGAGGACGAACAGTCCGAAGATCACCCCCGAGTGGATGTTGGCCCACAGCCAGAACAGGCCGACCAGGAAGGCCAGTTCCCGAGGTCGGCCGTTCCTTCGATACCGGGCGATCAGGAGCAGCGTGAAAGCCAGAAACAGCTCGCTCACCAGGGCGGCTCGGAGGATCAGCTCCCGCGAGACCGTCCACAGCCCGATCGCCAGCAGAGCGGTCGAGAGATAGGAGGGTCCGTTGTCTTCCTCTCTGACCATCACCCGCGCCATTACCCTCGCTAATACTCCGCCGATCGCCAGGACCAGGAGGACGCGGGCGGCGATCAGGGCCGGGTAGCCGCCCAGCAGCCAGATCCCGTAGACCAGCAGGGAAAAACCCCATTCGTGGGTGACCCAGGGCGCTCCGGGACGCGTGAAGGAGAAAGGGTCGGTCCGGGGGACGGTGCCGTGCTCCGCCATCCACGCTCCGCTCTCCAGGTGCCAGAAAAGGTCGTCATGGGAGAGCGGCCGGCCTGCCAGCGGCACGGCCAGGGCGATCAGGGCGGCGAGGCCCAGCCAATCCAGGAGCGAGAGTCGGCGCAACACGGACGGAGATCGTAGCAGGGGGGACGGTGAAGGAGCCTCTGCGCACGAGACGCATTCTTCCGGGATGAGGCCATCCCCTGTGGGGACGAGGCCATTTCCTGTTGGGGAGCGTCTCCCCATCAGGAAACGAGGCCATCCCCTGCTGTTGCGCGCCGCCACGCGTGGGGACGGGGCCATCCCCTGTTGGGGAGCGTCTCCCCATCGGGGAATGAGGCCATTCCCTGCCATTGCGCGCCGCCACGCTTCGGGACGAGGCCGTACCCTGCTGTCGCGGCAGGTACCGCCGGACTGAATGTGGCGAGCCAGGCTTCCGAATGAAGCAGGGGCCTTCCAGGAGGAGGACGGGAAACAGGGTCTCATCGGCGTCAACGGGAGGATGGAACCGGCGCGCCGCGTGCCCCGCAGTTATAATGCCCCCGCCGGCCCCGTTGCCGGTCCTCCCAGAAACGAACGCGGAGACGTACCCTGATGCCCCCGAAAGCGCGTGTAGCCGTATTGAAGACCCGCCCCGAGACCGTCCTGGAGGACGTGGGCCGGACCATGGAGCTGGCCGGGGTGAAACAGCACCTCGCGCCCGGCGCGACCACCATCCTCAAGGACAACATCTCCTGGCACTTCCCGTTCCCCGGGGCCAACACCACCCCGTGGCAGCTCGAAGGGACCATCCAGAAGCTGCGGGCCGACGGCTACACCGACCAGGTCTGCGTCCAGAACAACACCGTGGTGACCGACCCCAAGAAGGGCGAGCGCCTCAACCGCTACCTGCCGGTGCTGGACAAGTACGACGTGCCCGTGCGGTACAACTGCTTCGAGGACGACCTCAAGTGGATCCAGTACCAGCCCAAGGGCAAGATGCTGGTGCTGGACAAGATCTACCCCGAGGGCATCACCATCCCCGAGTTCTTCCTGGGCAAGAACATCGTCCACCTGCCCACGGTCAAGTGCCACATCTACACCACCACGACCGGGGCCATGAAGAACGCGTTCGGCGGACTGCTCAACACCCGCCGCCACTACACCCACTCGTACATCCACGAGACGCTGGTGGACCTCCTGAGAATCCAGAAGGAGATCCACTCGGGCCTTTTCGCGGTGATGGACGGCACGACCTGCGGCAACGGACCCGGCCCGCGGACCATGATCCCCGTGGAGAAGGACATCCTCCTCGCCTCGGGCGACCAGGTGGCCATCGACGCGGTGTCCGCCAAGATGATGGGCTTCGACCCGATGTCGATCCCCTACATCCGGCTGGCGCACGACGCGGGTCTGGGCGTGGGCGATCCGCGCGACATCGAGGTGGTGGGCGAGGATGTCTCGAACTGGAACTTCCGCTTCTCGGTGGGGGACAACGCGGTCTCCCGCTTCGGCGACCTGGTCTGGTTCGGGCCGCTCAAGGGGATCCAGAAGCTGCTGTTCCGGACGCCGCTGGTCTACTTCTTCGTGTTCGGCTCGTACTTCTACCACGACTACGCGTGGTACCCCACGATCGGCAAGAGGCGGACCGAGCAGTACGCCAGGACGAGCAAGTGGATGCGTCTCTTCGAGCAGTACCCCGAGACGGTCCCGGCCAAAGTTGCGAACGAGAAGGTCGCCTGAGTCCCGAGACCCCTTCCCCATCTCCAGAACCGCCCGATGTCCAGCCGGAGCCCACGGGCTCCGGCCTGGAGCATCTCGGACGGCGGCTGCTGATCCCGCTCGGTCTGGGCCTGCTGGCCATGATCGGCCTGATCCTGGTCGCGGACGCCCGCGAGATGGCCGGGCGGCTGCGCGATTTCGACCTTCGCCTCCTGGTGCCCGTCCTGGGTCTGTCCCTGGTCAACTACGCCCTGCGCTTCGCGCGCTGGGAGGTCTACCTGAAGGTCCTGGGCGTGAATCTCGCCCGGGTCCGCAGCCTTGCCGTCTTCCTGGTGGGCTTCCTGCTCTCGGTGACCCCGGGCAAGGCGGGAGAGCTGGGCAAGGGCTGGCTGGTACGGGAGCTCGGAGGCGGTCCGGCCATGCGGGTGGTCCCGGCGGTGCTCGCCGAAAGGGTGACGGACCTCCTCGGCGTCCTGATTCTCCTGGCGCTCGGCGCTCTGCCCTTCCCGGGCGGACGCTGGATCGCGGCACTGGGGCTCGCGGCGGTCGCGGTGGCCATCCTCCTGCTCACCTGGCAGCGGGGAGCGGATCTCCTTTTCAAGCTGCTGGCGCGCCTGCCCGCCGTCGGCCCGAGGGTGAATCTCCTCACCGAGGTGTACGGCCGCCTGCGCGAGCTGCTCTCTCCGGGTCTCCTGGCGATGGCGCTGGTGATGTCCGTGGTGGCGTGGGGTGCCGAAGGCGTGGGCTTCTTCCTGGTGGTCCGGGAGTTCGCGCCCCAGGCCGGGCTCCTGCCGGCGGTCTTCAACTACACGGCGTCGACGTTCCTGGGGTCGCTCTCGATGCTCCCCGGAGGCCTCTTGGCCGCCGAGGGGTCGATGACCGCGCTGCTGGACGCCCAGGGGCTCGACACCGCCACGGCGGCGTCCGTGACGCTGATCACCCGCGCCGCCACGCTGTGGTTTGCGGTCGCTTTGGGGCTGTTGGCGCTGCCGTACGTCGTTCGGCGGCTCGCGAGCCGGCGCCAGTCGTCGTAGTTGTCGCAGTTCTCAAATGACATTCCGGGTCCGTTTTCCGTTTCTTAAGGGGCAGAGTTCGCAACGCCGCGACTCGTTTGAGGTCGCAAATTGCGACCTCAAGTTCCAACGGAGACCCCATGACCACTGAAGCCCTCCTTCCCATAGAGAGAATCGAATCGGTCATCCTTTTCCTGCGGGGTGATCGGGTGATCCTGGATACCGATATCGCCTCGCTCTATGGAATTGAGACCAAGACTCTTGTTCGAGCGGTGAAGAGAAACCTGGATCGCTTCCCCCGGGACTTCATGTTCCAGCTAACTCCTGAGGAACTTTCAAACTTGAGGTACCAAATTGGTACCTCAAGTTGGGGTGGCCGGCGATACCTCCCCTATGCCTTCACGGAGCAGGGAGTCGCGATGCTCTCGGGCGTCCTGCGGAGCGAGCAGGCCGTGAAGGTCAATGTGGAGATCATGCGGGCCTTCGTCCGGCTCCGCCGGATCCTGAGCGAGCATGCGGACCTCGCCCGCAAGCTGGACGACCTGGAGCAGAGGTACGACGAGCAGTTCAGGGTGGTGTTCGACGCGCTGCGGGAGCTGATGACTCCCCCTGACTCCCAGGGGCGCCGGATCGGCTTTGAGCAGGAGGGCCGCTAGCCGCGCTTCGGGCCGCGACCGGGAGGAACTCGAAGACCAGGTTGGTGTTGGAGTCGAAGCGCAGCGCGAAGAGATCGGGCCGCGCCAGAATCCACTCGGCCTCGCGGGGGAAGTCGACCTGCGGAAAGCGGTGGAGGTAGATCCAGCGGACCTCCTGCCGCAGCAGGTTCTCCAGCCAGGCCTGCGGGTCGGGGTCCACCCGGGGATCGCAGCCGGGGTAGTCGGCGGCGTTGCGGGAGTTGCGGCGGTTGAAGTTGATGTAGAGCGCCTTGCGCTCCAGCCGCGCACCCATCACCGGGTAGATGAAGAAGTTGCTGGGCGCGCCGAGCACCGCGACCGTACCGTTCCCACCGTTCTTTTCGAGCCATCCCCAGCCCGGCGCGAACAGCCAGGCCGCGGTCTTGTGGGCGGTGTACTCGGTCTGAAAGGCGCGGGTCCGGTCCCGCACCCGGAAGCGAGCCCAGACGGGCGCGACCAGCAGGAGCAGCGCCACCGAGACGAGCGCAAGCTCCCGGGCACGGCGCCGGCCGAGATCCCGAAGACGGGGCGAGAGCGCCACGGCCACCAGCCCGATGTCGATCAGGGCCAGGGCGATCCGGACCGTCCGCGGCATCTCCGTGTGGAGCATGAGCAGGTCCTGGATGAGCAGCAGCAGGGCCAGAACACGCAGGGTCTTGTCGGGCACAAAGCGCTCGCCCAACGCCACGACGCCCGCAAACATCAAGGCCAGGACGCCGCTGAGATAGCGGACGTTAGCGAAGACGTGCCCCGAGGTGCCATACGGGACGGTCACCCACACCGCCAGATAGATCAGGACCTGGCTCCAGACCAGGAACGCGCCTTTCCGCACCTCCTTCGGCAACAGCCAGGGGAGGAGGAAGAACGGCAGGAGCAGCAGGACCTGGGGGCCGACGCCGATCTCCTCGGAGCCCAGGCGCGGGACTCCCAGGAAGACGTCCAGCAGGGTGCCTCCGGAGATCTGCCCCTGCTGGATCATCCAGGCCACCGTGTGGATGCGCGGGATCTGGGGGACATCCGGCCCGGCGGCTGCGCCCGGGGTTCCCTCGCAGCGGGCACCGAGCGGTCCCGCTCCTACCAGGGTGTTGCGGGCGTAGAAGAAGCCGCCGAGGAGAGCCATGACCAGCAGGGCCGCCCCGAGCTGGCCGGCACGGCGGCTCCATTGGCGCCAATCGCCGCGGGCGAAGAGGACCACCAGTCCGAGAGCCAGCGCCAAGGGGATACCCAGGACCTTGCTCCCGGCCGCGAGCCCCATGCCGGCTCCGGCGAGGACCGCGTCGCTCCAGCGCGCGTCGCGCATCCAGCGCAGCGCGAAAAAGGTGGCAGCCGCGAACGCCGCGCCCATGAAGATGTCCACGTACTGGGTCGCCGTGAAACGGATCACCACCGGGATGAGCAGGGTGAAGAATCCAGCCAGGGGCCAGTGACGGCGTGCTCCCAGCTCCCGCGCGATTCCGCCCGCGGCCAGGGCAAGGAGGGCGGTCTGCGGGAAGAAGGCCAGGTTCGCGTAGAGCTCGCTGTGCGACGGCGCCATCCACCACCACAGCCACACGGAGCCGTTGGAGGGCTGGTAGCCGTAGAAGTAGGTCGGATGCATCCCGAAGATCGGGATGATCCTCTGCTCCTGCAGCCAGGTTCCCGTGATCAGCAGGTGGTACATGAGGGCATCCCACGACAGCGGAGGCCGTACCAGCCCGCGCAGGCCCTCGGCGAAGACGGCGTGGGTGGCGATCACCGACAGGATCGGGTGCTCGCGGACCCGGTCCCGAATCCGCCTTCCCAGGATGCGCAACGGCGCCCAGACATCCTCGCCCGAGCGGCGCGCCCTCAGCCACGGAACCAGCGTGATGCCGATCAGGACGACCAGGGCCACGTCGATCCGCAGCACGTGCAGGATGCCCAGGATCAGGCCGAGGAACACTCCCTCGGCGCTGGTGACGAGCAGTGTCGCGATACCCAGGGCGAGGGGATCTTCCTCAGCCTCACGGCGGCCGAGAAAGGCGCGGGCGAGCAGGTATCCGCTCAGGAACAGGAAGAACAGGGTGGCGAGCGTAAGCCCCGCGCCGGTGAGGTCTGCCAGGAACATGGGGCGCATTCTCTATCACCGAGCGGACGCGAGAGCAACGGCTTCCTGAAACACGCGCTCCATCCCCGCCGCCACTCCCGTCCAGTCGAAGCCCTCGGCGTGACGGCTGGCGCTCTCCGCCAGCCGTTGCCGCTCCGCCTCGCCGGTCAGCAGCCGGTCGAGCGCTCCAGCCAGCGCGGCCGGGTCCGGGGGTGTGCGGAGACCGTGAACCCCGTCTTCCACCAGTTCGGACAGGGCGCTCTCGGAGGACTCGCAATAGACCACGGGCAGCCCCGCCGCCATGGCCTCCAGGGGGAACAGGCCGAACCCTTCCCGGGAGGACGGCTGGACCGCGATCCGCGACTCGCCCATCCGCCGCCAGACGTCCGTGTTGGTCGGGAGGTAGCCCTGGAAGCGGACCGCCTCCCCAAGACCGAGCTTTCCGGCGATCTCCTCCAGCCGCGAGCGGTCCGGACCATCTCCGTAGATGGCCAGCAGCGGGCCTTGCCTGGACAGTCGGGCGACCGCTTCCAGAAGCAAGTCGATGCGCTTTTCCCGCAGCAGGCGCCCGGCGTAGATCAGGGGCGGTCCTTCTCCCGCTCCTTCTTGGGCAGCCCGGCGGATCGCCTCGACCGGAACGCCGTTGGGCACGACCCGGACCTCGCCTCCCCGGACCTTGCGCACCCGGTCGGCCGTGAGACGGCTGACCGCGATGGCGAAGGTCCCCAGGTGAGCCGTGACTCTCTCGACCGTGGCATACACCGGCCACTCCGGTCCCAGATACCGGCTCCAATACCGTCCCCAGTACTCGTGCCAGGTGACGACCAGCGGCCGTCCAGCCAGCCGGCAGCGCAGAGCCAGGGGAGGCAGATGGGCATAGGGGATGTTCGCGGCCTCGATCACGTCGAAGCGCTTCACGTCGAGGCGCAGAGCCGCCCGGGCCAAGCGGACCGCCTCGCCAGTGCTCCGCTTCCCATTGGAGGTGTACAGGCGGCCGGGAGGAGCGACCGGCAGGACGTCCACTCCGGGGAACGGTTCCGAGCGCTCTTCCGCGAAACCGGCGAGTGTGACCTTGTGCCCTCGGGCCGCCAGGGCTCGGGCCAGCTCGTGATTGCGGTGCTCGACCCCGCCCACCGACCAGGGATAGAGACAGTCGTAGAAGAGGAGGATGCGCAGACTCAAGTCGGCTCCGCAGGCAGAGCCTTACGCAGCGGCACCAGGCAGGCCAGCCCGATCGCCCCTTGGACCACCAGGCTCACCACATGGTGCACCAGGCTGAATGCCAGCACCGCGGCAGCCCGGCCTTCCTCGGTCGCAGCGGGAGCCCACGGGCTGAAGAACAGCACCTGGAGAGCCTGCGTCGTGCCCAGCCCGCCCGGAGTGATGGGCAGCGCCGAGAGCAGCAGCACGATGGGGTTCAACGCCAGCCCGCGAACCGGCGGCACCGCGATCCCCCAGACCCGGAAGGCTCCCCAGTGGAGCACCATCAGCAGCAGCATGTGCGGAAAGCGGGCCGCGATCGCCCGCAGATGCCCTCCAAGCCCCGCCTCGAACAGCGGCGCCAGGAAGCCGAAGCGCTCCAGCCAGCGGGGCCGCGCCGCGATTGTTCCCAGGTAGGCCAGCGTCCCGGCGAACGCGCCCGCGATGGTCAGGAGGAGCAGCTCGCGCGGAGCCGCGTCCAGTCCGCCCCGGACCAGCTCGACCGTCAGCCCCACCGCTCCCAGCACCACCAGCACGATGCCGTTCGCGATCATCAGCAGGAGCACCGCCCCGGCGGACCGCCCGACCGGCACGCCCGTGCGGGCCAGGTAGTAGCCCATCCCGCCCTGGCCGGCCACGTACGAGAGCATTCCCAGGAGATAGCTCGCTCCCCGAGCTAGTAGTACCTCCTTCCACGGCCGGGACACGCCGGCCGCGGCCAGGGCCTCGCGTGTGCCGAACGCGTCCAGGGGCAGGACGAGGACGATCTCCAGGACGATGTAGGCCGAGAGCGCCAGGTAGGCGCCGTGACGGAAGGCGTCGCGCAGGGGGTCGAGCTGGATCTCGCGGACCAGGATCGCGAGGATGGCGGCGGCCACCAGCCAGGGGAGCCAGCGGCGAGCGCGGCTCATGGCAATGCGCTAGCGCCTTTCGATCAGCATCAGGCTGATCAGGAAGGAGGCGAACACCGTCTGCGCTCCCATGACCATCGCGGTCATCCCGATCACCACGCCCCGCACCGCCATCAGCGGCCCGGAGCCGGCGTTGAGCCAGTCGATCAGGATCTTGATCTCCAGCCCGAGCCCGGCCACGAAGAGCAGGACGCCCACGACCAGGCCGCGCTCCAGCGAATACCAGCAATCGAGCCGGCGCAGCCATTGGCGTGGTCGCGCGAACCCGGCTCCCATGGAGAACGTCTTGGCGAAGATGTCGAACAGGAACAGGTTGTAGCCCAGGATCAGCGCCGCCGCCCCGAAGAGCAGCACATGGTAGTCCCAGGTCCGTCCGAACGCCTCGCGCGGGCCGCCGGCCAGCAGCACCATCAGCAACCCGCCCACGATCATCAGCAGCAGGCCGGGAAGCTGAAACAGGTACGACGGCGAGAACTGGAGCATGAAGCGCACGTGCCGCCAGGCGTCGCGCAGCCCCATGAGCTTGGACTCGCCCACGCGCGGGTGGTACGTGATCGGGATCTCGTGGATCTTGAGCTCCGCCCGCAGCGAGTTGACCACCATCTCCGAGGCGAACTCCATGCCGGTCGTCTGCAGGCGCATCCGCTCGTAGGCGTCGCGGGTAAAGGCGCGCATGCCGCAGTGGGAGTCCGAGACGCGGGTGCGGAAGAGCAGCCGCAGCATCCCGGAGAGGATCGGGTTGCCGATCCAGCGGTGCGACCAGGGCATCGCGCCGGGGAGGATCTTCCCCTTGAGGCGCGAGCCGATCACCATGTCGAATCCCCCATCCTTGAGCGCCTGGATGAAGTTGGGGATGTCCAGGAAGTCGTAGCTGTCGTCCGAGTCGCCCATCACCAGGTAGCGGCCCCGCGCCTCGGCGAAGCCGCGCAGGTAGGCCGAGCCGTAGCCGCGCCGCCGCTCGTGGACGACGCGCGCCCCGGCCTGCTCCGCGATCTCGGGCGAGCCGTCGGTCGAGCCGTTGTCCACCACCACGACCTCGCCGGAGATCCCCATGGCGCGGAGGGCGCGCCAGGCCTTCTCGACGCAGACCCCCACCGACTCCGCCTCGTTCAGACAGGGCATCACGACCGAGACTTCGATCGCCTCGGGAGCGGATACGGGCAAGGGGGTAGCCATCGGGTTCACAGAAAAAGTGTCCATTCGTGGCAGATTGAAAAGTCGGCATGTACTTTATCACGGTCCGGCGCCGGGGCTCTGGTATCCTTCCCGGCCGTGAAACGGCTCAACCTCGGCTGCGGGCGGGACATCCGCCAGGGCTACGTCAACCTGGACCTGGTCAAGATCCCCGGGATCGACGTGGTCGCCGACCTGGAGAAGCGCCTCCCCTTCGCCGACGACAGCTTCGACGAGGTCTTCACCTCGCACGTGCTGGAGCACGTCACCGACCTCTTCAGCCTGCTGGCCGAGCTGCGGCGGGTCTGCAAGCCCGGATCGGTGATCCGCATCTACGTGCCGCACCTGTCGTTCTTCGGCGCGTACACGGACCCGACGCACAAGCGCTTCTTCGGGTACCACAGCTTCGACTACTTCACCGAGGGCGGCACCTACAACTTCTACTCCCACCTGCGCTTCCGCATCCGCAAGCGGCAGATCCGCTTCTTCTGGATCAAGAACGAGCAGCGGGTGATCCCGAGCCGGGTGCTGACGTTCCTGATCAACGCCTTCCCGCTGTTCTACGAGCGCTTCTGCTGCTGGATGCTGCCCGCGAACGAGCTGTACTTCGAGCTGGAGCCGGTCAAGGACGCGAAGAGCGCCTCGTAGTCGTCCGTCACCCGCGTCCAGGTGTAGCGCTCTTCCACCAGGCTCCGCGCCCTTCGCCCCATCGCGGGGAGATCAGCCGTCCTGCTCTGGAACGTCCGCAGGGCCGCGGCCAGCGCAGCCGGATCGTCGGGGGAGACCAGGATGCCGACATCCCTGGGCTCCACGTCTCCGGCGATGCCCACGATCGGGGTGGTCACCACCGGCCGGCCGCAGGCCATGGCCTCCAGGAGGACGAGACCGAACCCCTCGCGCCGGCCGTCCGTCGAAGGCAGGGCGAAGACGTGGCAGGAGCCGTAGAAGGCGTTCAGCTCCGCCCCGGGGACGAAGCCCAGAAGCTCGACCCGGTCCGCCACTCCTAGTTCCTGCGCACGCTTGCGGTACCACTCTCGCTCCTCTCCCGAGCCGCCCACCCGGAGCCGGACGCCCGGAAGCTCCGCCAGCGCCTTCAAAAGCACCTCCAGCCCCTTGTAGCGGTGGTGGACATCGAGCAGGCTGAGGAAGCCAACGACCAGCGGAGGCGGCGACGGCGGTTCGTGAGGAGGAGGCTGGAAGCGGTCCTCCTCCACGCCCCAGGGGATGCAGACCAGCTTCGGATCGGCGGGATCCAGGAAGGGAGATTGGGACGGATAGAGCGGATTGGTGACCACGACCCGGTCGCAGAGATCCAGCACGCGGGGAAGGCGATGGCGGTTGTAGGTGCCGGCAAGAAGCCCCTTCATCCCCTCGCCGACCAGGTCGTTGTGGTACGTGAGAACCAGGGGGACGCCCGTCGCCTCGCTCACCGAGGCCGCCATGTCGGCGAAGAACGCGGTCGGGATGTGCGTGTGGATGACGTCCGGCCGCTCCCGCCGCAGCGCC
>JANOCF010000079.1:0-1903 GCA_031412055.1 Holophagales bacterium
TACTTGAACAGCCGCGCCTCGCGGACCCAGAGGTCCATGATCCCTCCGTCGTTGACGAGATCGTCGGCAACCGACTGGATGAAGCAGGCGTGCGGCTGCGGGTGCTCGTAGGCGGAGGTCGAGCGGGTCAGCTCGCCGGTCTTGTAGTCGACATAGTGGTGGCCCTGCGCCGGGCCGTCGATGCCATAGGCCCAGTGAATGCCGGTGTTGAACCATTGTGGCGAGTTCGGCGCGCCCATCTGGCGGGCGAGCATGTGGCGCATCTCGTCATAGTAGGCGCGCGCATCGGACTCAGCGGTGAAGTAGCCGCCCTTCCAGCCCCAGTAGGCCCAGGCGCCGGCGAGGCGGTCGAAGACCTGCTTGGCTGTGGTCTCGCCGACGGTCTCGGCGTCCTTGGCTGACGCGCAGCGCTGCAGGAAGGCAGGGACACCGGCTTCGACGACGCGCTCGACACGCGTGGGTACGCCGGCCTTGCGGAAGTACTTCTGCGCGATGACGTCGGCCGCCACCTGGCTCCAGGATTCGGGAACCTCGACGGCGTCCAGCTTGAAGACGGTGGTGCCGTCGGGGTTGCGGATCTCGGACGTAGTGGAGCGGAAGGCGATGCCTTCGTACGCGTCCTGTCCTGCGGTCGTGAACTTACGCTCGATCTTCATTGTACGGGCCTCCTCGGCGTCGCGAACCTCAACGTGGACGCCAGCGCTGACGATGGTCCGAGCCCCTGTCCGGGGTGGCGGCCTCAGGGGCCACGCATCGGGCTAAATCGGTTCAACTGCCTGCCGTCGGCCACCACATTTTGTGGGCGGTCATTTCACAAACACATACTGCGGTATGCGGGTCCGTCCGACAATGCGGATTCCCATGTGGATAACGCGATTCATTTTGTTGACTTGGAGGGTGATCGGAGTCCGTGCGGAAGGGCCCGATTCTACATTGGGCACTCACAGACCTGTCCACAGGACAGTGTCCTAGAGGCACCAAGCGAACAATTTGTGACGAAGAATGGTCGGGGCGAGAGGATTCGAACCTCCGGCCCTCTGCTCCCAAAGCAGATGCGCTACCAGGCTGCGCTACGCCCCGAACCGTCGGCTTCTTAGGGTGTCTCGACCTGCTTGGAAAGACCAGAGCTTGCGGTCAGCCGCAGGGCAGGACGGCACCATCGCCCACAGCCGGATGCTGGATGGCATCACCGACAGCGAGGCCGAGCCTGCGAGACAGGCCCCCGTTGATCTCAAGCACGAACTGCACGCCGTCGCCGCCCGGGATCGCCGTTCGGTCGAGAGGAACCGCCTTCTCGTGGATTCGGGCGACGCGCCCAGTGGCGTCGATGAAGATCATGTCGAGCGGAATGAGCGTGTTCTCCATCCAGAACGAGACGCTCTGCGGCTCCTCGTAGACGAAGAGCATCCCCTCAAGCGTGCCCATCTCCTCGACGTGCATGAGACCCTGGGCGCGCTCGGCGGCATCATCGGCGACCTGAACGTTGAACGTCGCCTCACCAAACCCGCCCTCGATGGTCAGGCGGTCCGGGCGACACTGGGCCGTGGCGTTCATCGGCAGGAGGATCGCGGCCAAGACGGCGACGCGGACATTCACGGCTCGACTACCTTCGCGCCCATATCCCAAGCCAGAACCTCGACAGCCAAGCGGCCACGCCGCCCTTCGACGATCCGCAGGCCTACCTCCTCGCCTGCGGCAAGGTCGGCCTGACCGGATTGGCGCAGGATCTCGATATGCACGAACACGTCCTCCTCCGAGCCCCAGACGTTGGCGAAGCCGAATCCCTTGGCCTTGTCGAACCATTTGACCCGTGCCGGTTCAAGCGGCCGGCTGGCGAGTAGTTCCGGGTCCATGTCCACGAGGTCAGCAAGACCGGCTCCGGGCACCCCTTCGGGCGGCCGGA
>JANOCF010000080.1:0-8284 GCA_031412055.1 Holophagales bacterium
GGAGCTGCGGTCGAGCGGCTTTGGCAACGCCCTGGCCGTCTACGAGCGCCAGCTCGTCGAAGCCGCGCTCCAGGAGACCGGAGGCAACATCACCGAAGCCAGCCGCCTCCTCAAGCTCTCCCGCAACGGCCTCAAGCAGAAAATCCGCCGCCACGGGCTGGCCTGACGCACCTCCCCGCAACAGCACACCGCGTCCATCCTCTCCAGCGTGGAGATTTGCCGTCCTCCATCCTCTCTAGAGAGGATGCCGATCTCCACCCTAGAGATGATGCGCGCGGCGTTTCGGGCTGCTACTGTGGCGACTCTGGGATCCCGTGGAAATTGATGCAGGCTATCTCACCGTGACCTTCGCCCTGCTGCTCGTCTGTACCGGCGCCTCCCAGGCGCAAACCCCGGACGGGGAGACTCCGGCCGAGGAGACGGTCGGCGGCGAGTCGTCAACCCCGAAGGACAAAAAGGAGCGAACCGCATGAAGCTTACACACCTGCTTTCGATTCTGACACTGCTCACCCTTGCAACCATCCCGGCGAAGGCCGACCCGCCTGGAAAAATGGACGATTTCGCCGGCAGCTACTTCGCGGGGCTCCCCGAAAGGGCGGAGGTCCTCCAGCTTCATGAGGACGGCACGGCGGGGCAGAACTTGTCGGATCAGGTCACGTCCGGCGCCGGAGGGTTCACGTTCGCCGACAGCGTCGGCTCGTGGGAGATTGCCGGACCGAGGACGGTGTCCTTGCGGTTCCTGAACCTCAACTTCGACGTGAGCGGTGTGCCGACCTACATCGGTGTCGCGGTCGTCGACTACACGTTGCAGTTCGCGCCGGATTTCAACACGTTCACCGCGAGCTGCCTGGGCAAGATCTATCCGACGGGGCAGGACCCGTTCGCCCCGAACGCGATCCCCGTCGTCGAGTTCGATTGTGCCTATCTGGCTGGTTATCACTACGTGCGGGTGCCTCTCCCATAGGGACAGGCTGCTGCCCCGCCGTGCCCCCTGATCTTGGAACAATAAAAAGAAGAGACAAGATGAAGAATCAGAACAGCGCTTGGAAGTCGGCCGCCCTTGCCGGCGTACTGATCGTCGCGAGCGCTGGAATGGCCGCTGCGCAGTTCGGTACTCCCGACGGTTTGCCGCCGGCACTGGAAGAAGTTTGCGACCCGCTTCGCAGGGTGGCCTGCGGCCAGCTCGGTGCCTTCATCAACCAGGTCAACGGCTATATTTCCAACGGCACCCTCGCGGCGGCCAGGGGCAAGCGCTGATCGACGCCGTGAACGCCGTCAGGTCCGACATCGGCTGTTAGGCGCGAGGATGCGCGGGGCGGCCCTGGACTCCTCTGCGGTGCCGCCTCTTTCTGAAAGGAGAAGCTGTCATGAAATCCAAGCTCGTTCCTGTCTTGCTCTTCGCCGTCCTGTTCACGGGCCCGTCCGCCTCCCTGCTCGCGGGCGGCTTCTCGGGGAATTGCTCCGGGACCTATCTGATGGCTGAAGCGGGCGGCGCGACGTCGCTCTGGACGCTGGAGGCCGACGGGACCTTCTTCGCCACCAGCTCGCTCCAGGCGCTGCTCAACTTTTCCGACCAGCAGGGGAGCTGGGTGAAGGACGGCAGCGACGGCATCAAGGGGGTGGTTCTCGCCCTGGTGTTCGACGAGGACAACGCGCTGCTGAACGTCAGCCGAGTCGACATCTCCCTGCACACGGTGGGCCGCGGCTGCGACGACATCGCCGGCTCGCTGGAAGTGCGCGAGTTCACCGGCGACGAAGATCCGCTCGATCCCGGCACCGATACCGGAGATCCCATCGCGACCGACACCGTCACCGGCCGCCGCGTGAAGGCGAACGGGTAGGGTCCCCGAACACCTTAGAGATGATGCTGCTACACCGACACCGGCCTGACCAACAGGCCGAGCCTCAACTCGCCCCTGAACCATTTCCTGGAACAAGGAGGTAGCCCGATGACACGCAGGGTTTCTCGTCGGATCGTTCTCATCGCTTCTCTCGCACTTCTGCTCTCGTTCGCCGGCCTGCGCCCGAGCGTCGCCCAGGGCTTGCCCTACTGGACCGAGATTCCACAGGGCGGCGCTGTCCCCGATGCTCTCTGGGACGGTGCGAGCGCCTATCAGGAGGGCCTCTTCTACATCTTCGGCGGGTTGAACGGGACCTTCCCGAACGACGAGCCCGTGGCCGATTTCAGCGTCTTCGACGTTGATACGCTGACCTGGTACGACCTCGGTCAGTTCCCGGGCGGGCCTTCCGCCAGGGCCGAGTCGATGATGTGGGGCGTCGCCGAGGACGGCGCGCTGTTCGTCTCCGGCGGGAGAGGTCCTTTCCGGCGCGGGCTCGACCTCACGCATCAGGACACGTTCCGGTTCGACCCGGTGCACGGATGGACGGAGATCCCGCAGAGTGCGGCCGAGATCGGGCGCGCCAACCGCTCCACGGAGGCGGTCGCCGTGCGCAGGAAGGGGAAGCAGAAGACCGTCGCGTACGCCTTCTCGGGCTCGTCGTCGACGCTGCCGGCCTTCGTCAACCGTCCGGACGGGCTCCAGCACGACCTGGTCCGCTTCAAGAACGGCTGGAAGCAGGTCGCGGCCGGCTCTCCCGCCCCGCGCGCTCGCGCCCATCACCCGCTCGTCTACTCCGAGGGCTGGAACGCCCTGATCGTCTACGGCGGATACACGAACGACGCCGTGAACGGGACCGGTCTCTTCACGCCGGAGAACTACCTCGGCGACCTGTGGATGTTCGACCTCGACACGGAGACCTGGGATCAGCTCGTCTTCGACGAGGCCGGCGGACCGGGCCACCGCGACAACGCGAAGCTGATCGCCGACGAGCACAACGGCCGCATCTGGCTCTACGGGGGCAGCAAGTTCGACGGTACCACGCTGTCCGACGTCTGGTTCTTCGATCTCCAGACCGGAACCTGGACGCGCGTGGACACCGCGATGACGGGGCCGGCGCCGGCCCCGAGGTTCGGCCAGTACTATTTCACTCGCAAGACCGCCACGGCCTACGAGCTCTACATCTTCGGGGGAGCGACCGCGGAGTTCGCGCCGGTGCTGCTCAACGACATGTGGAGATTGACGATCCCCCTCGCCGGCGGCGGCTGATCGGGAGCGATCTCCAGCTTCGGAGGGCGCGGGATCACCGGACCTGCGCCGCCTCCTTCCGGCGTCCGGTCTCGCGCAGGAGGCGCGACCAGTTGGCGAGCGTCTTGTCCCACTGATCGTAGGTCGCGCCTTCGGCCCGCAGCTTCATCAGCCGCCGGAAGAGGGGCTTGGCTTCGGCGTAGCGCCCATGCTCGCAATGGAGGTCGGCCAGCGAGGCGAGGGTGCGCACGAGCTGGGGATGGGCAGGCTCCAGGGCCGCCTCCTCGATGGCGAGAGCGCGCTCGAAGAGACGGCGGGCGCCGTCGTCCTGGCCGAGGGCCACACGGGCGAGGCCGAGGTTGAGGAGCGTCCTGGCGAGCTGCGGGTGCGCGGGGCCATAGACCCTCTCGTTGGTCGCGGCCAGACGCTCCAGAAGGACCGCGGCCTCCGCCGGCCGCTCCTGTTTCTGGCGCAGGAGCGCCATGGCCTCCCGGCTGCCGGCGAGGTCGAGATCGTCCTCGGGGAGAGCCGCTTCGCGGATCTCCAGGGCGCGCGCGAGGAGCCGCTCGGCCTCGTCCACCCGGCCGCGGTAGTAGGCGATCCCGCTGAGGTTGTGCAGGGCCTTGGCCACGCGCGGATCGCGCTCTCCCCAGAGCTTTTTCTGGATCGCGAGCGAGCGCCGCAGGGCCGCCTCGGCGTCGTCGAAACGGCCGCGGGCGGCGAGCGCCGCGCCCAGGTTGTTGAGGACGTCGGCCACGTCGGGATGCTCCGGCCCGAGCAGCTCTTCGCGGATGGCGAGGGCCCGGCTGAAGAGCGGCACGGCCTCGCCCTTGCCGGAGAGGTGCGCGACCGCGCCCAGGTGGACGAGGGTGTCCACGACCTCCGGATGCTCGGGTCCGTGGAGCTGTTCGCGCACGGCGAGGGCTTCCATGAGCAGCGGCCGGGCCTCGTCGTAGAGGCCGAGCTCGGTGTGGATGCCGCCCAGGGTGTCGAGGAGACGCGCCCGCAGGAGCGGCTGGTCGTGGAGCTCCCTACCCAGGCGCTCGGTGCCGCGCCGCAGGAGCTCCCTGGCGTCGGGCATCTCGCCCCGGGCCTGTCGCGGATCCGCGGCCTGGAACAGCTCTTCGAGGAACCGTGCCACCGCGTCGGCCCGCGTCGCCTCCTGACGCGCCAGCCGCGCCTGGGAGGCGGTGGCGACGAGGCCCCCGGCGAGTGCCAGCATGACCAGGGCGACCGATCCCGCCAGGCGCCGGTTCCGGCGGGCGAAGCGCCGCAACTGGGTGAGCGCGCCTTCCGGCTCGGGCAGCGGCACGGCGATCTCGATCTCCGTGCCCTTTCCGGGGGCCGAAGCGATGCGGTACCGGCCGCCGAGCAGGCCCGCCCGTTCCTCGATGCTCGCGAGCCCCAGCCCGCTGGTCTGATGGGCTTCGGCCGGATCGAAGCCGTCGCCGTCGTCCTTCACGGTCAGGCGCGCCTTGCGGGAGGAGATCCGCAGCGCGACGTGGACTTCGTGGGCCGCTGCGTGGCGGATGACGTTGGAGAGGGCTTCCTGGGCGATGCGGTAGAGACCGAGCGCAATGTCGTGAGGGAGCGGACCTTTTTCCTGGGGCAGGCTGAGCCGCACCGGCAGGCCGTGCCGCCGCTCGACCTCTCCGCAGGCGTCGCGGAGGGCTTCGGCCAGGCCGCGGCGCTCCAGGATGGCAGGGTGGAGCTCGTGGCTCAGCCGGCGGAGGTCTTCGCCGAGCCCGGCCAGGTTCGCGCCGAGGACATCCAGCCCGGCGCGCCGCGGGTCGTCCTCCGGGAGCTGCCTGCGCACGGCCGCGAGCTCGAAGCCGAGGGCGGCGAGACGCTGGCAGTGGTCGTCATGGAGCTCGCGGGCGATCCGGCGCCGCGCCTCTTCTTCTCCGGCGATAAGCCGACCCACGGCCGGCGGGAGGTCGCCCGTCACATCACGGCACCGCCAGGCGGGGCCGTGAGGAGCGCCAGCTCCACCCGGCTCGCAGAGCCCAGCTTGTTGTAGACCTTGTTCAGGTGGGTGCGGACCGTGGCTACCGACACGCCGAGGCGCTGGGCGATCTTCTTGTTGCTCAGGCCCTGGCCCAGCAGGCGGACGGTGTCGAGCTCGCGCGGCGTGAGAAGCTCGTCGACCGGCGACGCCGGGGGAACGGCGGGGTGCCGCGCGGCGGGTTTCTTCGCATAGGCGTCGACCACGCCCCGGGTTACGACCGGGCTGACATAGAAGCGGCCCTGGAGCACCTCCCGGACGGCGGTCCCGATCTCTTCGGGCGCGGAGGTCTTGGTCAGGTAGCCACAGGCACCGGCCTCGAACGCCTCCCGCACCCAGGACGGATCGGCGTGGACGCTCAGGATCAGCACCCGCGCGCCAGGCAGGGTCTTGTGAAGATGGCGCGTGGCTTCGAGGCCGTCGACGATCGGCATCGAGATGTCGGTAATGACGAGGTCCGGCCGCAGCCTCTCTGCGGCCGCGAGGAGCGCGCGGCCATCCCTCACCGCGGCCACCACCTCGCAGTCGGGTTCGAGAAGCTTCCTCAGGCCGTCGAGCATCATCGGATGGTCGTCGGCGATCAGCACTCTTGGACGCATTTGAGACATGTCCCTCTCCTCTCCTCTCGAACGGTACAGATGTGAGAATACTCTATAGCGCGAAGGTCCGAGGGTGCCAATGAGGTAAACTCTTCAGGCGCTTGCACTATCGAGGGACCCCGGTGGGGCGTCTTCTCCGGGCAGATCACACGGAACCAGCGCCTGACAGCCGCTCAAGGCCGGCATTCTTTCGGCGGCTCGGCGCTCTCGAATCCCTGAAAATTGTCCGTGCCTGCTTGCCTTGAATCGACCTGGCCAACGTGCGAGACTGGAAGGGGTTCAGGCATCCGAACGATTACCTTCTGAAGGAGAGGAGAGTTCCATGGGGAACGGCAACACCACAACCGTCGGCGTCAGCAACAAAGAGTTGTCACCAGGACAGCGTGAAGAGCTATTCAGGGCATTGAAAGCCCGTTTTGAGAAAAACATGAACCGCCATACAGGCATTGAGTGGGCTGAAGTACAAGCAAAGCTGGAAGCGAATACCGAGAAATTGTGGTCGCTCCATGAAATGGAAGGGACTGGCGGCGAACCGGATGTTGTCGGTCAGGATAAAAAGACGGGCGAGTACATCTTTTTTGATTGTTCAGTGGAAAGCCCTAAAGGCCGCAGAAGTGTCTGTTACGATCGTGAAGGACTGGATTCAAGGAAAGAACATAAACCGGAAAATAACGCTGTTGATATGGCGGCTGCCATGGGCATCGAGCTTTTAACGGAAGAACAATATCGGGAGCTGCAGAAACTTGGAGAGTTCGATCCGAAGACGTCGAGCTGGGTGAAAACACCTTCTGATATCAGACAACTAGGCGGCGCCCTCTTTTGTGACCGCCGCTTCGGCCATGTCTTCGTGTATCACAACGGTGCGCAGTCGTACTATGGCGCCAGGGCTTTCCGTGGCTCGCTGAGGGTCTGACATCCAGGATCAGATTTTCCTGATCATTGTGGGGCTGATGCCATACGACATGGCGCCCTCAAGACACCAGGGCGCGGAAACCTGCAACAAGCAATCAGCGGGCCAGGTCCTGCCCCAGGAGCCCACTACAATACAGGCCCGGCAGCTCGCGCCCCTTTCGGGCTGGGCCGACAAGGAGAAAGAAGGATCGAACCGCGTGATGAGGATTGGCTTTCCGTTCGACAATACGTACGTACGGCTCCCGGAGCGCTTTTTCGCCCGTGTGGCCCCTACCCCCGTCGCATCCCCCGGCTTGATCCGGGTGAATCCTGCGCTCGCCGAGCAGCTCGGTGCCGACCCTGAATGGCTCGCCGGCGATGAAGGGGTGAAGGTACTTGCGGGGAATCGTGTGGCCGAGGGGTCTGAGCCGATCGCGACCGCATATGCAGGGCACCAGTTCGGTAGCTTCGTCCCTCAGCTCGGCGATGGCCGCGCGATCCTCCTCGGCGAGGTGGTCGACCAGGCGGGATCACGGCGCGACGTTCAACTGAAGGGCGCGGGCCGGACGCCTTTCTCGCGTGGCGGAGATGGGAGAGCGGCGCTCGGCCCCGTTCTGCGCGAGTACGTGGTCACCGAGGCGATGGCGGCATTGGGGATTCCCACCACGCGCGCTCTGGCCGCCGTGACCACCGGCGATAGGGTGATCCGCGAGACGATGCTCCCGGGTGCCGTGCTGACGCGCGTTGCCTCAAGCCACATCCGGGTGGGCACCTTTCAGTTTTTCGCGAGTCGCGGGGACGTCGACGGGGTGCGGACGCTTGCCGACCACGTGATCGCCAGACACTATCCGGACGCGGCTCAAGCCGGGCGACCGTACCGCGCGCTCCTGGACTCGGTGATCGCTGCGCAGGCGGAGCTGATCGCCAGGTGGATGATGGTCGGGTTCATCCACGGCGTGATGAATACCGACAACATGTCGATCGCCGGTGAGACGATCGATTATGGCCCGTGCGCCTTCATGGACGCATACGACCCGGGAGCGGTCTTCAGCGCGATCGACCGGGGTGGACGCTACGCGTATTTCAGGCAGGCCGGGATCGGAGGGTGGAACCTGGCTCGCCTGGCAGAGTGTCTCCTTCCGCTGCTTGCGGAGGATACGGATGCGGCAGTCGCGGACGCGCAGGACGCGCTCGATGCGTACATGCCGGCCTTCGACCGGGCATACCAGCAAGGGCTGAGAGAGAAACTTGGGCTCGTCACGGAGGGGCAGGGCGACGTCGAGCTCGCGCGGGATCTGCTGAGCGCGATGGCGGCGAACCGAGCGGATTTCACGCTCACCTTCCGTCGTCTGAGCGAGCTGGCCTCGGGTGACGGACACGAGTCGGCTGTGAGGAGCCTGTTCGCGGACCAGGCGGCGTATGACGACTGGGCGCCCCGGTGGCGACGGAGGCTCGAGCAGGAGAGCGCAGACCCGGTCGCCCGAGGCGCGGCAATGCTCGCGGTGAACCCGGCCTACATCCCGAGGAACCATCGGGTGGAAGCGGTGATCCGGGCGGCGGTGGAGGAAGAGGATTTCGCTCCGTTCCATGAGCTCATGGCGGTGCTTTCGAACCCGTTCGAAACCCAACCGGCTCACGCCCACTACGCGGACCCGCCCGCGGAGGAGGAGCGGGTACTCCGGACTTTCTGTGGCACCTAGGAG